>CAZLKP010000016.1:2977-8322 GCA_964560095.1 uncultured Bacteroidia bacterium | reverse complement strand
ATGTGCGGCGGCCAGCATATTGGTCAGGATATACTGGGCGTGGTTGGTATCCTGATACTCATCCACCATGATGAATCGAAAGCGGTGCTGATATTTGTAAAGGACAGCGGGGTGCTGGCGAAACAGCAGGATAGGCTTGAGCAGCAGGTCGTCAAAGTCCATGGCATCTGAGCGAAACAGGCGCTTTTCGTAGGCTTCGTACACCTGAGCCACCTTGATGTTGAAATCATCTGCGGCGTGGTCCTGATATTCTTTTGGTGATACCAGGCGGTTTTTGGCCATGCTGATTCCGTGCTGAATCACCTTGGGTTTATAGACCTTGTCATCGAGGTTTTTTTCTTTGAGGATAGTTTTGATGGTTTTGAGAGAATCATCTGCATCATAGATGGTGAAGGATCTGGGAAAGCCAATTTTTTCAGCTTCGACCCTCAGAATCCGGCTGAAAATGGAGTGAAAAGTCCCCATCACGATGCTTTTGGCTTCCGGGCCCACCAGCCGGAAGATTCGCTCCTTCATTTCGCGGGCAGCCTTGTTGGTGAAGGTGAGCGCGAGCAACTCCTGCGGATCAGCCAGCCCCTGGCTCAGGATAAACGCCAGCCGGTAGGTGAGTACCCTTGTTTTTCCGGACCCAGCTCCCGCAATGACCATCTGTGGTCCCTCCACATTCATTACCGCAGCCTGTTGGGCCTCGTTCAGTTCCTGTAGGAAATCTACGTTGTTCATGCTGGCATTTTCTGGTGGGAGAGCAGGCAGGTTCTTCAGACATGGTCTCCACGGTCTTTTGCAAATATGCTAAAAATCAAAGCGAATTGACAGGTGGCTTATTCGGCGCCGGCGATGGTTCCGCCAGCTTTTTCCACCTCCATCCCGTCTTGTAGCACCTGCGACAACACCTGATAGGGCCCGGTAACGATGGTGGCTCCGGAGTCGAGCCCCTCTTTAATTTCGATCAATCGGTCGTCACTGATACCGGTTGTTACGGAAACCTCAGACACCCTGCCATTGTTGTAGATAAATACCACTTCCCGGGACTCTTGGATGCCTGCTCCTGGTGTGGCACCGCGCAGGGTTACCGCCTGAATCGGGACGGCCACGACATCATCGGCTCGCTGGGTATAAATTTCGACCAGTGCCGTCATCCCGGGGCGGAAGGGGCTTTCCACTCGGTCTGAAATCAGATCTGCGTAAGACGCTGGTGAGATTCTGACTTTGACCTCAAAGTTTGTCACCTGATCGGTGGTGGCCAGGCCGCTGGTGGAAGCCGAGTAGGCGATTTCGGAAACGGCCCCGTAGAAGATGTGATTGGGATATGCATCTACCTCTACCCTGGCAGAATCTCCCAGTTTCACATTCACAATGTCATTCTCATTCACCTCCACAATTACCTCCATGCTGGAGAGATCGGCGATTTTGAGAATATCCGTACCGGCCATCATGCTGGTTCCAACCACCCGCTGGCCCAGTTCTACGCTGAGCTGGGTGATGGTACCATCCATGGATGCGTAAATGTTGGTCCGGTTAAGATTTTGTCGGGCCTGCCGCTTGGTTGCTTCAGAGCTTTTGACCTGATAGTAGGCAGCATCGACGTTGTACTGCGCGGATTCCCACTGAGAGCGGGAGACATTGTAGCTGAGCTGAGCATTTTCCAGATCCACTTTCGAGACGACGCCGTCATCATACAGTTGCTTGGTTCTGGATAGCGAAACGGAATCCTGCAGGAGCGTGGCATGGGTCTGACTAAGATTGGCTTTGGCCTGCAGGTAGGCGGCCTGGGAGCGGCTCAGAGACGCATCTGCCTGTTCCAGCTGGGCCAGGAAGTCGTCGGGGAGAATGGTGATGAGCAGATCCCCTTTTTTGACTTTCATTCCTTCTTCGACCTCAATCCTCACCACTTCACCCGGTACATCCGGGGAAATGGGGACGTCGATGGTCGGATTGATGGTACCGGATTCAGTGACCCTGGCGAGGAGGCTTTTGGTAGTTGCGGTGTCTGTGCGAACCTGGATGCCGGACTTTCCGCATGCGGAAAGCAGAATGGCGGCAAGACCTGCGAGGAGATAGGTTCTGAAAAATGGCATCAGGAGATAGGTTGGAGCTTGAAATTACCAATCATTCCTCAAAGTCAAGGGGTTTTCCGAGGTAGAAATCAAGAATCTTTGCCCGGAAGATGTAGCTGTACTTGGCCTGAACCAAATCATTACGGGCACGCTCCAGGTTGTTTTTGGCCAGCAGAAATTCCACCGAATTGGCTGCGCCGAGGTTGTACTGGCGCTGGACATTTTCATAAGACAGCTCCAGAGCTTCGATTTGTTTGAGCGTGGAGGTGTAGGTGCCGTAAGCTGAGCGTGCAGCCACATAGGCCTGCTGAATATCCTGCTCCAGCTGCTGTCGCTGTTGGAGAGAGTTCAGCTCGGCGCGCTGCCGGGAAATCTCCGCCTGCTGAATGGCTGTCAGGTTTTGCTTTCGGTTGTAGATTGGGACGTTCAGGTTCAGGTTGACACTGGCATTTACGTTGTCCCGGATCTGGCTTGGAAAAGTATAGTCTTCAAAGGTCGTTTGCTGCCGGGAGGTCGCCAACTGCAGTTCCTCAAACCCGGACCCACCCAGTGAGGCGAAGACCTGGGTCGTGTCGTTCACAGTGGTTGATCCGGCAGGAAACCGACGACCGGAAGCCCAGCCGGTGCCCATGCTTCCCGACACAGAAACACTGGGCAGGAGGCCGGTGCGAGCAATGCCTTCGTCAAGTTGGGCACTGCGAACCTGAAGGTCAGCACTTTCAATAAAGGGCATATTTCCCTCTGCTACCTCATAAATTTCCCGCATCTCGGTCTCGAAGATGTCATTTTCTGGTACCTCCACATCGATGGATTTGATACCGAAGGGTTGGTTGGGGTCCAGTTGAAGGAGCTGCATGAGGGCAAGATAGCTGATCTCGACCTGATTGCGGGTGTTGATGAGATTCAGCCGATCTGTGGCGATCTGGGCTTCGATCTGCAACAGGTCTGCCCTGGGCACAGAACCGGCTTCTACGAGCCGGGCAGTTCGACCGCGTTGCTCACGGGTGGAAGCCACCTGGATTTCAGCACTTTTGACCAGCTCCTGGTTTCGAATAATGTCGAGATAGGCCAGGGTCACGTTGAGCATGAGGTCATATTCCGCCTGAAGCAGGTCAAGCTCCGAGCGCTTGAGGTCCACCCGAGCCCGGTCGATGGTTTTTGTGATTCGGCCGAAGTTGTATAGCGTCATGCTACTCTGGAGTCCTCCGTTCAGGCTCTGAAGGGATTGAGAGGTAAATTCATTGGTAAAGGGGTTGATGGTGTAACCGAAATTGCTGCCAGCTCCAATCCCGGCATTCAGGTTGGGCATGCGGCTGGCACGTGTGCCCGCCAGGGCGACTTCATTACTTTGGGTATTGAGCTGGGCCTGTTGCAGCACAAGGTTGTTGTCCAGGGCATATTGCAAGCATTCCCCCAGGTTCCAGATGTTTTCGGAAGATTGGGCCTGAACGCCTGAAAGACTGACCAACCAGGTGGCGACAAAAAGAAAGATTGGGTTACGCATCTGAATGTGGCTTAAGTAAGATCGGTAGCAACTTACGGGTTGACAGGCAAAGGTGAAAATGCTGGCTTCAACCTCGCAGAAAAGGCGTGAATTCTGCCAGCCTTTGGCAATCCAGACAGATCCTTTCACGTGCTTTTTTCGGACATGTCTCTGTGTTTGGCTATTCCAGCCTGATCATGTCTGATACGAACAAAGAGGACTATCTCTTCGGAAAGGTTGAAACTTTTCTCAGGAAAAGCGTAGCCGGTAATCAACCCGATAGTCGGAATAGGGCAAATCTTCGGGTTGCAGAAGTCGCTCGACTGCCATGCCGGAGGCTATGTGTTTGATTTCCCGTGGAGACCAGAACTTTCCCATCTGATCTGTGCCCAGAAGCCGCTGAATCCGGTACCGAATCAGGCTGGTGAGGGCTGGATAAAACGAACGGATCATATCCGCATCTGGTATGTCTCCCAGAACAATGATCCCATCGGGTTTCAGGATGTGTTTCATGGCTTGCAGAGCCTGCTTCCCTTCCCGGAGACTGAGGTATTGAAAGGAGAATTGCAGAACGATTTTGTCAAACGGGCCCAACACCCATTGATCTGCATGTGTCACATTTCCCTGGAGGTAGCGGATGTTGGGAGCTGAATGAAGCTTTTGTGCTGATTCGATCATCTTTTCTGCCAGATCCATCCCTGCGACTTCCTGGCAATGGGTAGCAAATTGAACTGTCAACAGGCCGTTTCCACAGCAAAGATCCAGTAAGCGGTCCTGGGGTCGGAGCTCAAGCAACTGGCAGAGATGCCGGACCACGCGGGCGGGATCATCGGGGCCAAGATCCTGGTTGGCACGAACACGCGCTACCTGTCTTTGCGGATCCGCTTCCGCAGCGGCTAGTTGGTTCCAGTATCTGCGCCAGTTCATGTGGTACGCAGGGCTGTGGCTACACGGGGAAACAGCTCAAGGGCATTTCGATTGGTCGCATCGGCGACTTCATCATAGCGCAGTCCTTTCAGATCAGCGACCTGCTGGCAAACATACTTTGTGTAGCTGCTCTCGTTGCGGCGTGGCTTGTCTTTCCGGTGAGGTTCCGGCGGTAAATACGGTGAATCTGTTTCCAGGATGATGTACTCCAGCGGAATGTCCCTCACTACCTGCTGCACATCTTTGCGATAGGTCACGATGCCGCCGATTCCGATTTTGAAATGCTCGAAAGAAATCACCCGTTTAGCCTGTTCCCAGGTGCCGTCAAAACAGTGGAACACGCCGCTGAGGGAGGCATCCAGGTGGGCTTCGATCG
The DNA here is from genome assembly GCA_964560095.1 of uncultured Bacteroidia bacterium. Classification (GTDB taxonomy): domain Bacteria; phylum Bacteroidota; class Bacteroidia; order J057; family J057; genus JANQTF01. The sequence goes on along the minus strand of CAZLKP010000016.1, from coordinate 3,479 downwards.
TGTCTGCCAGTTCGTCAATGGCATCACGGGCATGGAGAATAATGGGCAGCCCATGGTCTTTGGCCCAGTGAATCTGGGTAATCAGCGCATGATGCTGGCGGTCAAGGGTGCTTTTGTCCCAATACAAATCCAGGCCGGTTTCTCCGATTCCTACGTATCGTTCTGGATGACGATCGAGATAGGCTTTCAGCTCTGCCAGCTGTTTTTCCCAGTTTTCCTTCACATCGCAGGGGTGCAATCCCATCATCGGAAAGCAGAATCCCGGAGCCCGTCTTTCCAGATCGTGCATGGCTTCCACGCTGTTGTTGTCAATGTTGGGCAGCAGCACAGCCTGAAGCACATCTCTGGCCCGGCCAAGAACCGCGTCCATATCCGGATCAAATTTGCTGGAATACAGGTGGGAATGGGTATCAATGATCTTGTTCATGGATTCGTTTTTTCAGCCACAAAGGTAAATAGGAAAATGCAACCCCAGAGCTGAGGAATTTTGACCAGAGGACCA
>CAZLKP010000016.1:0-2967 GCA_964560095.1 uncultured Bacteroidia bacterium | reverse complement strand
AAACCAATTCTCTGCAACCTTTTGCCAACTTTTAGCTCTCACTCCTGCACCCCTAACTCCCACGCTGACTGGTAGGCGTCAATTTCTTCGATGTAGTTGAGGAAATGCTTGTAGAAGGGATGTTCACCCAGGGTGGCACTGTCGCCTACAACAACGAGCTTTTTGCGGGCCCGGGTGAGGGCTACATTCATGCGACGAATGTCGTTAAGAAAGCCGATTTCGCCCTTGTCATTACTGCGGGTGAGACTGATGTAGATCACATCCCGCTCCTGCCCCTGGAATCCATCTACGGTTTTGATGGTCAGGTACTGTTGAAAATCGCTCAACATGGGGCTGGCCTCCACCTGCTCCTGTAGTTTTTGGACCTGCGCCTTGTAAGGAGCAATGATGCCTATGGAGAAGTATTGGTTTAGGATATCGGGCTGTTGCTTCTGAATCTGTAGGAGCAATGTCGCCAGATGTCGGAGCAGGAGCTGGCCTTCCTCTTCGTTATAGAGGCTGCGGCTTTCCGGATGCCGTTTTTCGGTAAATCCGCAGCCGGCTGTATCGACAAATTCCACAGGGGGAAATCCTTCCCCGAGGCTGCGAAAGCGAACGGTCGGATCGGCTTTCAGGTTGCCCTCGTAAAATTCTCTCCCGGAGAATGTCATGATTTGTTCGTGCATGCGGTATTGCCGATCCAGCATCACGGAGACTTCTGGCTTGTTTTTGATCACTGTCTCAAACAGCGTTTCGTGCAGCCCTGCCCGACCGGCCTCCAACGATTTGACTGTGGGGGGAAGTTGCTGATGGTCACCGGCCATGATCACGCGATTGGCGCGTTTGAGCGGAATCCAGCAGGCGGGTGCCAGCGCCTGCCCGGCTTCATCAATGAACACGGAGTGAAATCGCCTTCTGGCGATGATGGGATTGGCTGCACCAGTGAGTGTGCAGGTGATGACTTCGGCGTTGTGGACGGATTGATTGAGAATGTAGTCTTCGAGCTGTTTGGCCATGTCTTTCATTTCGCGTGCTTCGCGAAACAGCTGGCCTCGCCGCCTGCGCTCATCGTAGGCGCCCCGGCGGGATTGCTTGCCAGCCTGTCGGCGGAGTTCCTCTGCGGCTTTCCTGAGCTTTTTCAAAGCGCCGTAATCCTGATGGCGGGTGATCGTGGCATCCAGGGTTAATTCCTGCAGCTCTTCCTCTACCCTGGCAGGGTTTCCCATTCTGACGACATGAATGCCTTCTTGATGGCAGCGAAGGGTGAGCAGATCTACGGCTGTGTTGCTGGGTGCGCAGACAAGAACCTGATGCTCATGAAGCACCGTCTCCTTGATGGCCTGCACCATGGTCGTGGTTTTGCCGGTGCCTGGCGGGCCATGAATGATGGCTACATCCAGGGCTTCAAGACTTTTTTGAATGGCCTGATTTTGGGAATCGTTCAGCGCCGGATGGCCGAATTCTACCTCCCAGTTGTGGAAACTGGCTGTCTGTTTTCCCAGCAAAATGTCCCGCAATTCGCCAAGCCGCTTGTTCTTTCCGGGATCCATGGCCTTTCGCAAGGCCGACTCCATTTCCTTATAGGTCTTGTCGTCAAATTCGATATCGATGCCGAGGCGTGTGCGATCAAGCCAGTCGGGCAGATATTCTGCGCCCAAACTGATGCGCATGCGGTTGCTTCGAAGTTGAGTGATGACACCGGTGAGCCTTCCCGCCTCTCTATCATTGTCCAGACCGAATATGGATATGACGGAGCCTGTCTGGAAGACCTGACCGTTGCTTTTCATGTTTTCTGGTGCCTCCAGATCTATGGTCCAGCGCTCACCCATACCCACATACACCCGCCCCATCCGGACCGGATACCAGGAGTATCCGTCTTTGACGCGGTCTTTGAGGCTGCGCCGGAGCACTTTCTCGCGATAGAGGCGCTGGTCTTCTTCCTTTTCAATGGTGAGAATTTCCAGCAGGTGCTCCAGGTGCTCGACGGGTGACATGAATGATTCGATGGCGGGTAAGGATTAATTCCTGAAATACTCCCGAATTTTATGGAAAAAGCTGCGTTGCTCATGTGTCGGGGCAGGAGTAAAATTGTCTGACTGATTTAATAGCTTGAGGGCTTCCTTTTCCTTGCTACTCACTTGGGTAGGCACCCATACATTGATATGAACGAGCATGTCGCCATAGGCACCGCCGTTGACATTGGGGAGACCTTTGCTGCGGAGGCGCACCACTATACCGGGTTGGGTGCCGGGTTTTACAGAGAAGGCGGCCTTTTTGCCGTCGATGGTTGGCACCTGGGCCTTGACGCCGGTCACGGCATCCGGGAAGCTGATGAAGAGCGCATGAATCAAATTATCGCCGTCTCGTTCGAAAAGGTCGTGGGGTTTTTCTTCAATTTCCACAATGAGATCACCGGCCGGACCGCCTTTGATGCCGGCATGGCCTTTTCCACGCACATTCACATACATGCCTTCGCCCACGCCCGCGCGGATGTTGACCTCCACGGTATCTTCCTGCTGCACCCGACCATGGCCATGGCAATTGTCGCAGGCTTCAGAAACAATACGTCCTTCGCCCTGACAGGTAGGACAAGTGGAAACGACGATTTGCTGGAAAAACCCACCACCGGCCTGCTGCCGGATCTCTCCCGCGCCCTGACAGGTGGGACAGGTATTGAAAGAGCCGTTTTTGGCTCCCGAACCGGCGCACACCTTGCAAGTAACGTAACGGTTGAGTTTGATCTTTTTCTCTACGCCGGTATAGATTTGCTCCAAAGTCAGAGGCATGCGAATCCGCACGTCGGCTCCGCGTTGCCCTCTTCTACGGCCTCCGCGTCCGCTACGCCCACCTCCACCGAAAAATTCGCTGAAGGCGCCATCACCGAAAATATCTCCAAACTGACTGAAAATATCCTGGAAATCTCTCGCCTGATATCCCCCGGAAGCTGACGATCCGACACCGGCATGTCCAAACCGGTCGTATCGTACC
>CAZLKP010000015.1:18463-23758 GCA_964560095.1 uncultured Bacteroidia bacterium | reverse complement strand
CCGCGGCCGGCGCCGATGATGCCCTGATGCTGGACCTGGATGGGTTTGTGGCAGAGACAAATGCGACGAATGTATTCGTTGTGATCCGGGGGGAGCTTGTGACGCCGCTTCCCGATGCCTGCCTGCCGGGTATTACCCGCCAAACGGTGATGCATCTGGCTTGGGAAAGCGGCATTTCTCTTCAAGAGCGTCGTCTCTCCCTGGCCGAATGCCACAGTGCTGATGAAATGTTTACAACCGGAACCATGGGGGAGCTCAGCCCCGTGCTGGAACTGGATGGAAGAATGATGGGAGATGGACAACCGGGCCCGGTGACAAGGCGCCTCCAGACGCTGTTTCGCGCCAGAACGGAGCGGGAAGGGGAAAGGGTGTAGTTGGTCGTTGGGGCAGGTGAGCTGAATCCAATGGGTTGTTGGTAATAAGGTCGTAAATCCACGAATCATGGGAATTGGTCTATCATTTATTTTCTGTAGAAATGAATGGATTTCATCTTTATTTAACCATTTGATAAAGTGGTAATTAAATCATTCTTGAATCACGAAGATCCTTATATTACTTTCATGTAAAAGTATTGTGTATTATGGCTCATGTTGACAAGTTCAAAGACCAGGATTTTGGGGAGGCCCCTGAGAAAATGAGAGAATCCGATCACTATCATCAGGAGTATGTCAAGTCCTTTGTAGAGAAATGGGATGAACTCATTGATTGGGAAGCCCGGGCAAAGGGAGAGGGAGATTTTTTTATTCGGGAGTTGAGGCGATACAATAAGCACAAAGTGCTGGATGTTGCTGCCGGAACGGGCTTTCACTCAGTTCAGCTGCTCCATGCAGGATTTGAAGTTTCAACCGCAGACGGAAGCCCTCAGATGCTGGCCAAAGCATTTGAAAACGGCCGCCACCACGGCCACATTCTCCGTACCATTCAGGCCGACTGGCGCTGGCTCAACCAAAGTGTGTATGGGCGCTATGATGCCCTGATCTGTCTGGGGAATTCCTTCACACACCTGTTTTCCGAAAATGACCGACGGAAGTCCCTGGCAGAGTTTTATTCTGCGCTCCGCCACGATGGTATTCTCATCCTGGATCAGCGCAATTACGACGACATTCTCGACAACGGTTTTAGCACCAAGCACACCTATTACTATGCCGGGGAGCAGGTCAAAGCTGAACCCGAATACGTGGACGAAGGTCTGTCCAGGTTCTGCTACGAATTTCCTGATAAGTCACGATACCACCTTAATATGTTTCCGCTGCGAGCTGCCTACGTGCGAAAACTGATGAAGGAAGTCGGCTTCCAGAAAATCACGACTTATGGTGATTTTAAAGAGACCTACCACCATGAGGAACCGGATTTTCTCATTCACATCGCTGAGAAAACCTATCATCCGGAGGAGTATGAAAAAACCTTCGAGGTAGCAAAGAAATAGTATGTTCACAAGACATCAGGAAGGGATCCAGTGAGGTGCAGGCAGGGATCTCTTCTTTTTATTTTTTATTGAATCAGTGTATGAGCAATCCAAACCAAGACCATACCCAGGTCACCCAAAATTATTACGACAGTGATGATGCCGACCGCTTTTACCATACGATATGGGGCGGAGAGGATATTCACGTCGGGATTTACGAGGAAGGAGATTCGATTTCTGCTGCCAGCCGAAGGTCTGTGATGACCATGGCAAAGATGGCTGAACCCATTACTGCTGAAACAAAGGTGCTGGATGTGGGGGCAGGCTATGGAGGCGCGGCCCGCTATCTGGCTTCCACCTATGGCTGCCATGTGGTGTGTCTGAACCTGAGCACGGTTGAAAACACCCGAAACATCCAGAAAAATAAGGAAGTCGGGCTCCACAGCCTGATTGATGTGGTGGATGGGAATTTTGAACATCTGCCCTTTCCCGACCGTGTCTTTGACCTCATCTGGTCGGAAGATGCGATCCTCCACAGCGGAGCCAAAGAAAAAGTGTTTGAAGAATGCCACCGGGTGCTCAAAACCGGTTGCAAAATGATCTTCACCGATCCCATGCAGGCTGATGATTGCCCCGATGGCGTGCTGGAACCGGTGTTGAAACGCATTCATCTTGGAGAAATGGGATCTGTTCAGAAATACCGCTACTTTGCCAACAAACAAGGCTGGAGCAGTTTCCAGGCACTCGAAATGCCTGAACAACTGGTCAACCATTATTCCTCTGTCCTTAAAGAACTCCATGCCAACGAAGCCAAACTCAAAGAGCAGGTTTCCAGTGAATATGTCGAACGGATGAAATCCGGCCTGCAGCACTGGATTCAGGCTGGAAACAAGGGCTACTTGAGTTGGGGAATAATGGTCATGGAAGCCTGATAGCAGCCACCAGAGTCAGCATCCACCAGCATGACAAGCGATTTTTTTCAAAATACCCTCACCGTTCGGCCAGAGCATATCGACATTCAGGGACATGTCAACAATGTCGTTTATCTCCAATGGGTGCAGGACATAGCAGAAGCGCATTGGTTGGCAAAGTCTTCTGCGGAGTTTAATGAAGACCACTTCTGGGTCGTCCGCAATCACTTCATTGAATACAAAGGCCAGGCATTTTCCGGCGATCTGCTTACACTGAGAACCTTTGTAGAGCAAAATGAAGGGGTGAAATCGGTCCGGGTTGTGGAAATCCTCAAAGATAACAAACTGATCACCAGAGCCCGCTCCGAATGGGTGCTGATCAACAAAGGCAGCAATCGTCCGGTGCGGGTTCCGAAGGAAGTCAACGACTGGTTTTTTCTGGGCTGACAAGCTGGAAGCATTCTCATGCATTTTCCCTTATCTTTGGACCGTTTCCTGTTTTTCGCGGCTCAATTTGCGTTCATGTCCCTTCGTTTTATTGTTTGCCTCCTGGGTGGTTGTTGTATTTCCGCTCATCTGTCTGCCCAACCCTCTGCCATCCTCGATACAACGACGGTTGCCTCAGGTCTGGATGTGCCCTGGGACATCGAGTGGATGGGGAATGAACAGCTGATGGTCACCGAACGGGGCGGCCGTATTTCCCGGGTGAACATCGCCACCCAAACGCTCACTCCCCTGCTGCAACTGGATGTGGCAGAAGAGATTCATTCCGGCCTCATGGGGCTGGAGCTTCATCCGCAATGGCCCGACTCCAATGTTGTTTTTGCTTGCTATAGCTACTACGATGCAGCTTTTGCCATTCTCATGAAGGTGGAGCGGTTTCGCTACGAAGAGATCAATGACACCTTGCTTGCCGAATCTGTTATTCTCGACAAGGTGACAGGGGGCTCCACCACCACAGGAGGGCGGCTGATGGCCCATAGTGATGGCAGCATCTGGCTTAGTGTAGGCGACATCGACAATGGAATTCTGGCTCAGGACAGCACCTCGCTCAATGGCAAAATCCTGAGGGTGAATGCAGATGGAAGTATCCCTGCTGACAATTTGATCGCTGGATCGGCTGTATTCACATTCGGCCATCGCAACATTCAGGGAATGGTGGAAAGCGGCTCGGGCCTGGTCTATGCTACCGAGCATGGGCCGTCCTCGACCGACGAACTCAATATGATCGAAAATGGCCGCAACTACGGCTGGCCACAGGTGCTGGGCACGTGTGATTCAGCTGCCATTCTCACTTGTCAGGAGCTGAACGTTAAAGAACCTATCCAAACCTGGACACCCCCACTCGCGCCTGCCGGGATCGAAGCATATCCGGGAGGGGCCTTCCCTTCGTGGGAAGACAGCAGTCTGCTGATGGTTTCACTTCGGGATCAGTCTCTGACCCGACTGGTCCTGAGCTCGGGCGGGCAAACTGTTTCTTATACAGAAACCTACCTCAAGGGGGAGTTGGGCCGGTTGAGGGACATTGAAGTGAGCCCCGAGGGACGGATATTTGTCTGCACCTCCAATCAGGACCTGAATGGCACGCCCAACCCGGGTGACGACCGGATTGTGGAGCTGATGCTACAACCATTATCGGCAGACAAGGCGTTAATCCCGGGGATTGAGATCGTGCCGCGAGGTCCGGAAATGTGGACACTGACCCTGGCTCCAGGCTTCTCAGGAGGCGATGTTGCCGTTATGAATACGGAGGGACGCACACTTCTCCACCTGGCCATTCCTGCTGGCGCGGGGGCGTTTGATTTCCACACAGGCCCTTGGCCCACCGGAATATATGTTGTGAAAGTGTCGGGAAAACAAGGATACTGGTCCCGAAAAATTCTGCAGAAATAGACTCATGAAACGACTCTTTTTTTCGCTTGCGATATCAACCTTGTTTGTTTGTCAGGGGCAGACGCAGTCCGCATTACAGCTTGACTCGACCCAGATCGACCTTCGGGTAGTGGCATCGGGTTTGGAAATCCCCTGGGATCTGGTCTTTGCGCCTGATGGCTGGATCTGGTTTTCGGAGAGAAATGGGGACATTCATCGTCTTCAGCCAGAAACCGGCGAGCTGCAACTTGTGCATCATGTGGATGAGGTATGGGAATCGGAGGACAACTCCGGGATGTATGCTCTGGCCCTGCATCCGGATTTTCCGGTGGTGCCGTTTGTCTATGTGAATTACACCATTGAGCTTTATAAAGCCCGATTGGTGCGATTTACCTATGATCAGCAGCGCAATGCCCTTCGGGACTCTGTACATATTATGGGTGAATACCCAGCTCACGAATCCCACAATGGTGCCCGGATCAAATTCACTGCTGACAAGAAGATGCTTGTCGCCCTGGGGGATGCCTACCGATCCGAGTGGGTGCAGGACATGGAGATGATTACGGGAAAAATCCTCCGGCTCAATCCGGATGGCAGCATTCCTGATGACAATCCTTTCCCCGGCAGTCCGATTTACAGCCTGGGTCACCGCAACCCACAGGGCCTGACGATCCTGCCGGATGGTCGGATTTATGAATCCGAGCACGGCATTGCCAATGATGATGAAATCAACCGCATTGAGCCCGGAAAAAATTATGGTTGGCCCGAAGTCCAGGGCGACTGCAATTTCGCATCGGAGTTTGCCTTCTGCGACTCTGTGAAGCCGGGCTTGCCTCTTCGCACCTGGACGCCAGCCTGGGCACCCTGCGGACTCGAATACTATGACCACGAAGCCATTCCTGAATGGCGCAACAGCTTGTTACAGGTGTTTTTGAAGTCTGGCGACGGATTTTACGGCCAGCGAATGGAGGTGATGACCCTGGACCAAACCGGAGATTCGATCGTTCAGGTGAAGGAATATTTCCAGAAGTACATCAGCCGCAGCCAACGCAAGGCCGAGCAGCTCGGGCTGGATCCGGAGACGCTGCGCTCGCCGGATGGGCTCGA
>CAZLKP010000015.1:14860-18453 GCA_964560095.1 uncultured Bacteroidia bacterium | reverse complement strand
CTGGTGGCTCCGGATGGACGGGTGTTCATTTGTACGTCTAATCGGGAGACTAACGGATCGGCCGTGGTCAAGCCGGAGGATGATCTGATCATCGAATTGAGAAATCCGCTCTTTCCGATCTATGTTTCGGAACCCGATGCCTATCTGCCGCCATCGGTCAATGCCTACCCCAATCCTGCCAGAAACTTGCTGATCATCCAGTTTCCGGTACTGGAAGGGAAGGTAACCCTCAGGTTGCTGGATCTGTCCGGGCGCGAGATCCGCAGAGAGTCCCTGGAGCTCAATGGATTCAGTTATTTTTTTGAGCGAAAGGGACTCCAGGATGGTTTGTACATCCTGGAAGTCGAGCTGCCTGACGGCCAGCGGGAACTGAAGAAGGTTCAGTTTCAATAGGCCAAAAGGTCTCTGGCCAGGGCCATTTTTTTTGCTTCCCAGGTCGTCATCGCCGGTTTTACCCGGTTGGATATCACTGGGAACTTTTCCTGCCACAGGGCAATAAATTCATCGGGCATGCCATCGAGCCAGTAGGGTTCGATGGTCCAGCAATTGATATCCTGCGTTCCATAGCAGTCGTCTCTGGCATAATCTTCAACCAGCAGACCTCTGGATTCAGCCAGCCTCACAAGCCGGTCGGCTGATTGTTGCCGGACGCGCTCTCGAAGCATGATGTAGGGAACGTTGGTGTAGTAGGGTTTTTCCTTTGGCGGATCCATCAAGGTGGTATTCCATAGAAAATCTACGATGTCCCATCCAAACCAGTTGGCGTACTCAGTGAGGCGGCTGCCATTGTTGTCAAGCGTATCGGTGATGGCCTGGTGAGGAAGCAAAAAGGTGGAGTCCTGCAGGGCTTCACCCTGATAAACGGTACGTCCGTAAAAGCCCATTTCGCGGTATGATGCTTCAGGCACATTCGGCAGAGGTCGGAAGATATCAATCACGACTTGTTCCCGGTCGGTGAAGGCTCGGTGAATGAGCCTACTGAATTCCTGATATTCAATTTCCTCATCGTCATCTGCGACATAATACCACCATTCCCGCGTGCCGTCAGACCAGTCGTCTTTCCGGCGAAATCCCCGATAGTCGCCATCCCGGATCAGGTTTTCCTCAATGGCTTCACCCAGCACACTATCGAGAGCGGGGGGATAATCAAGGAGATTGAGCTGTTGATCCACGCTCAGAATTTTAAATGCCATCGAAACGGCCAGTCCTGGATCGTGAGGGAGGGTTTTTTCGGTCAGGCTGGAGAGTCTGGTCAGCCATTCTTTGTCTGACATGGTGCCGGCCATGTTGTGAAGAATGCTCTCGGCCTCCGACCAGTTTTTGAGCCGAATGTGCAGCCTGAATAGGGTATCCAGTTTCGGAAACCGCTGGTCGACCATGCGATAGGTTTCACGAGCGGCTTCCAACTGCTCAATGGCCTGTGAGAGTTCTCCCTCATCCATGAGCCTGAAAGCCTCTTCAATCTGGTTCTGGCCCCGGTCTTTCCGAAAGGAGTTGACCACAGTGATCATCAGGAAAATGAAGCCTGCCATTCCCAAGAACCACAGAAATACCCGAAATTTTCGTTTGCGCATATGAGAATTCTTAGATCAATCAATCCCCGAAACTGATCCCGATGCCTCTGGCTGTTTGGACCAGAAAGCTAGAGGGATCGACATGGTTGTATTCTGCAACCGCATCTTTGAGTGAAACGTCGATGATCGTATTGTTTTTGTAAGCGGTCATCCGCCCGAATTTTTCCTCCAGAACCAATTCAAATGCTTTGACCCCAAACTGCGTGGCCAGCACCCGGTCAAATGCAATCGGTGTTCCCCCCCGTTGCAGATGGCCCAGCACGGTTACCCGGCAATCAGCCTGGCACCCGGCAGCCTTGATTTCATCTACGAGTTGATATCCAATGCCTCCCAGGCGCTTGTGGCCATAGCCCACTTCCTGACTTTCTCTCGATACCACCTCCCCTGCAATGGCTTTTGCCCCTTCAGCGATGACGATATTGGCAAAACCACGCCGCTGGGCATAGCGTTGCTCAATCCGCTCAACCACCTGTTGAATATCATAAGGAATTTCGGGAATCAGGCAGACTTCTGAACCGGCGGCTACGGCAGCATGAAGGGCAATCCAGCCTGCATCTCTTCCCATGACTTCCATTACCATCACCCGGTTGTGACTTTCGGCTGTGGTGACCAGCTTGTCCATGCTCTCTGAAGCGATCTGAACGGCCGTCTGAAAGCCAAACGTGAAATCGGTCGAGGACAGATCATTGTCGATGGTTTTGGGTACACCCACGACATTCAGACCTTTCTCAAACAAGGTTTGGGATATTTTCTGCGATCCGTCACCTCCAATGGAAACAACCGCATCAATGCCGAAATCTTTGAGGGCTTGGAGCATATCATCCACGCGGTTGACGGTGGTCCAGGTACCATCTTCCTGTTGGACGGGCCAGGCAAAGGGCCCTGCTTTGTTGGTGGTGCCCAGGATCGTGCCGCCCCGCACGTGGATGCCCGCCACGAATTCGTCCGTCAGCTCAATGATTTCTTGAGGCTCTCTCAATACCCCATTGTAAGCCTCAATACTGCCATAGACGGTCCAGTTGCCTTCCTGCCGGGCTCGTTTTACGATGGCACGGATCACAGCATTGAGGCCGGGACAGTCTCCGCCCCCGGTCAGAACAAGTAGTTTTTTATGGGTTGCAGCGCTCATGAATCTTGTTTGGGGGGAAGTTCGCAGAAAAGCAGCAAGGAGGCAAAGGGTTAGGGAGGAAAAGAGAGAAAGAGTTGGAGCGCATCATTTGTTGGCTGAAAGGATGAATCCCCCTGAATCACCGGGTCGTGATAATTTTGGTATGTTCGAAACTCGTTTAGATCATTTCCCTTTGTTCCGAACCGCCACACCTCAACCTCTTTCTATGTCAACCCAACTCAAACGCACACTCGGTCCGGTCATGCTCTGGGGGCTTGGTGTGGGATACGTCATTTCGGGCATGTATTTCGGCTGGAATCTGGGCCTGCCGAAAGGCGGCACGCTGGGGCTGGCAGTGGCGACGGGGTTCATCATTCTGCTGTATCTGAGTTTTACCTTCAGTTATGCGGAGCTGGCCTGTGCCATTCCTAAAGCCGGGGGAGCCTTTGACTATGGCTTGCGAGCTCTGGGTAAATACGCAGGATTTCTTGCAGGGATGGCACAAAACATCGAATTTATTTTTGCACCACCCGCCATCGCCTTCGCGATCGGAGCCTATGTACAGATTTTCATTCCTGCCATGCCTATTTTGGTCACGGCCGTTATTACCTACTTGATTTTTACCGGGCTAAATATCTACGGTGTGGAGGCGGCGGCCTCTTTCGAGTTGCTTATCACGGTGGTGGCGGTCATTGGACTGATCATTTTTGCCGGTGTGAACCTTCCCGAGGTACAATGGGTCAATCTGGAGCAGAACGCTCTGCCCAATGGCTGGTCGGGTGCTTTTGCCGCCCTGCCATTCGCGATCTGGTTTTTTCTGGCCATTGAGGGGGTCGCGAATGTCGCTGAAGAGACCATCAACCCACAACGCAATGTACTCATCGGCTTCGGTTCGGCGATTCTCACGCTGG
>CAZLKP010000015.1:12928-14850 GCA_964560095.1 uncultured Bacteroidia bacterium | reverse complement strand
AGGGGTGGCAGGCTGGGAGGCTGTGGTCTTCCCGGGGGCCGGAGAGCCTGCTTCTGATTCGCCCTTGCCGATGGCCATGGCGCAAACAGTGGGCGAAACGCACTGGCTCGCCAATGTGGTGGCTTTCATTGGGCTGTTTGGGCTGGTGGCCTCGTTTCACGGCATCATCCTCGCCTCCGGCCGATCGACCTATGAATTTGGGAAAGTAGGCTTTGCCCCCAGGATGCTGGGCAACATTCATCCGCGGTTTCAGACTCCAGCTAATGCATTGCTTGTCAATATGGGCATCGGTCTGGTGGCATTGTTCACCGGTAAAACAGCCGAAATCATCACCATTGCCTGCTTTGGGGCATTGACCCTCTACATCCTGAGCATGATTTCGCTGATTCGCCTGCGCCGAAAAGAACCAGAGCTGGAGCGCCCCTTCCGGGTGCCTTTCTACCCCTTGACCCCGATGCTCGCCCTGGTGATTGCGATGGTCGCCTTTGTGGCGATCACTATTTCCAACCCCTGGCTGGCATTGATCTATGTTGGGATCCTGGCGGTGAGTTATGGGTGGTTTCGGTGGCGGAGTTGAGGAAAGGGGAATCGTTATCGTGGTTCGTTTCTATGCCAGGCAAGACCCTTTCAATCATTTTTCTGGAACTTGTGTGTATTCGTTGCAAGCAATTAAGCTATGCGATTCATTACCATAGATCTTAGATTTGCTCATCTTGAGCTTCCTCAGGCATTGAACAAACGCCTGCGATATTTACTTGATAACCATAGGATAGTGGAACGGAGTTAACTGTGGAGGAAAAGAAAGAAGAGGAGGGGCTTGTAAAAATGAGTGAGGGTTTCTCCCTGTTAAAGCTGAAAGCTGATAGAAAGTGAATTTGTCGGAATTGAAAACAGTCTCCAGATTTCTCGGTGATACCATTTGTTCTCCCTTTTTGGTATGAAGTATCAAGATGTCATTCACTGCCAAGTTTCGAGAATGCAAGGCTGTTGGGCTGCATATTTATTAGTTTAGCCCCATCACCCATAATTCTCCTTTCCCATGCTCCAAGGCTTTCTATCTCTTCAGGACCTCACACATGCCGTTTCAGACGAATCCATCGAAACGGTCATTGTTGCCTTTACCGACCATTATGGCCGTCTGGTGGGAAAACGGTTTGACGCAGAGTTTTTCCTGGAATCCTGTGCCGAAGGCGGCACGCATGGCTGCGACTACCTGCTCACCACCGACATGGAAATGGAGCCCGTGCCCGGCTATGACTTTGCCAACTGGGAGCTGGGCTACGGTGATTTTCATCTCGTGCCTGACTTGTCCACGATGAGGGTAGCCAGCTGGCAGGAAAAAACAGCCCTGGTACTGTGCGATGTGGAGAACGAAAAAACCCATGAGCCAATCGCAGAAGCTCCACGCTCCATTCTAAACGCCCAGGCCCGGAAGGCAGCTGATCAGGGCTACCGGGCCTTCGGGGCTTCTGAACTGGAATACTATGTCTTTGAGACCAGCTACCGGGATGCCTTTGCCCAGCAATACAACAACCTGCGCTCTGTAGGTGACTACTTTGAAGATTATCACATTTTTCAGGGAACGCGCACCGAGCCATTCACGGCTTCGGCCAGGCATCATTTGAAAAAGTCCGGCATTCCCGTCGAAAATAGTAAGGGAGAATGGGGCCTGGGACAGCACGAGCTCAATGTGAGGTACACCGATGTGCAGGGCATGGCCGACAACCATGTGATCTTTAAACAATGTCTCAAAGAGATTGCCGACGACATGGGGCTATCCGTCACATTTATGGCAAAATACGATGAATCTGGGGCAGGATCGAGTTGCCACATTCACCTCAGTCTCTGGCAGGAAGATGAGAACGCCTTTGCCGGCGAGCATGCTATTGGCCCGGTGATGGGAACAGATGAATTCCGCTGGT
>CAZLKP010000015.1:0-12918 GCA_964560095.1 uncultured Bacteroidia bacterium | reverse complement strand
TTCTGGGCGGCTGGATCAAGTATGTGCCGGAAGTGATGCCCTTTTATGCCCCGACCGTCAATTCTTACAAGCGCTACGTCGATGGTTCCTGGGCGCCGACCCGACTGGCCTGGAGCTACGACAATCGCACGGCCGGCTTCCGCGTGGTCGGCAACGGCAATTCCCTCCGCATCGAAAACCGGATTCCCGGTGCCGATGTGAATCCCTATTTGGCCTACGCAGCTTCGCTGGCCTCCGGGCTCAAAGGTATCGAACAAAAAATCGAACCACCCGAGATCTTTATCGGAGACATTTATGCGGCAAGCCATTTACCGCGTGTGCCCTACACCCTGAAAGAAGCCACAGATCTTTTCGCCAACAGTGACTTTGCGAAGGAAGCTTTTGGCGAATCCGTGGTGAATCACTACACCCATTTTTTCCGCAAAGAGGTGGAAGCCTATGAGCTGTCAGTGACGGATTGGGAGCGTAGAAGGTATTTTGAAAGAATTTAATCTGATCTGATCGCTCCTGTGAACAAGCATGCTTTTCATTCTCTGAAGGGGATCAAAAACCAAATCTGCCGCACGGCTGTTTCCATCTCCAATCATATGGCAGAAGGGTTTGAAAGGAAAGGTGATAAAGAATATATTCGTTTTCTGTCCATAGCCAAAAGTTCATCTGCAGAAGAAAAATCAAGGTTATATCTGCCCTCCGATTAACCCAGGCAAGACGAAGTACGTCACCCCTCGGACTCAGTTCCCATGCTCCTGACCCGGGACTATTTTCCCATCCTCTCCCTGCAAAACGCCTCATCTCCCTTAATTGCAGCGATTAATTGATCCAGCGTACCGTATTTTTCCTCGCCGCGAATCCACGCCAGAAATTCTACCCGTAGAACCTGATCGTAGAGGTTGCCAGCGAAGTCGAAAATGTGGACTTCATGGGTGCGGGTAAACTCCCCCATGGTGGGCTTTTTGCCGATGTTCATCATGCCGTAGCACCACTCGTCTCGAACCCAGATACGCACAAAGTACACGCCGTCGGAGGGAATGAGTTTTCGTTCATCAACCGGTTCCAGATTGGCAGTGGGATATCCCAGCTGTCGGCCCTGCTTTTCACCGTGAACCACCAGGCCGTCAAAGCCGTAGCGGTAGCCCAGATATTTGTTGGCGGTGGCGATTTTGCCTTTAAGGAGGGCATTGCGGATTTTGGTGCTAGACACATTGGCATCATCAATGGCTTGCGGGGGGATTTCTTCCACATCGAATCCAAGCTTTGGGCTAAATGTCCGCAATTCATCAATCCCACCCCCGCGATTTTTGCCGAAGCGATGATCGTAGCCAATCACGATTTTCTCCATGTTGATCTTTTCAACCAGGACGTCCTGGATGAAGGATTTGGAGGAAATGCGGGAAAACTCTTTGGTGAATGGCAACAGCAGTAGGCGGTCTAGTCCAAACTCATCCAGCAAGGAGATTTTCTCCTCCAGGGAATGCAGGAGCTTCAGCGGGTTATTCTCCGGAAATAATACCAGCCTGGGATGTGGGTGAAAGCTGATCAGGAGGCTGTGGCCCTCTCTGTCTTTCGATTCTTCGATGATCCTGCGCAGAATCGCTTTGTGCCCGATGTGAACCCCATCAAAGGTACCGATGGTGGCAACCGTGTGACTGGCAGGGATGTATTCGTCAAGGGAATGAAAAACGTCCATGAAGTTGAAAAGCTCTGCGCCGTAAGTTAGGGATTTTTGTTTTCCTTAGGTTCTGGTTTTGGGAGCTGATCCAGGAAAATATGGAGCGGCCAGGCATCTTTGATCCGGAATTCGCCGATGGTAGTTCGGCGGAGTTCACGGATATAGGCTCCCACGCCCAGCAACTGTCCCAGATCATGGATCAGGGAGCGAATGTAGGTGCCCTTGGAGCAATGAACCCTAGCAGAATACAGCCCATCTTCTACCGGTTTCAGCTGGTCAAAAGCATGGATGGCCACCTGTCGGGGTTTGATTTCGATTTGCTTTCCCTTTCGGGCAAATTTGTAGGCTCTTTTGCCATCTACTTTCACGGCAGAAAATACAGGCGGCACCTGTTCGATCGTCCCACTCAACTGCTCCATGGCATTCCTCATCATGGCTTCTGTGACATGTGAAGCATCCTTGAGGGCCTCCTCCGGATGCTCGGCATCGTAGCTCGCCGTCGTCGCCCCCAGCTTGAAGATCACCTCGTATTCCTTGTCCAGTCCCTGCAGGTCATTCAGCTTTTTGGTGAATTTGCCGGTGCAAAGAATGAGCAAGCCCGTGGCTAATGGATCCAGGGTTCCCGCATGCCCTACTTTTTTGATCCTGATGGCATAGCGGATCTTGTTTACCACATCAAAGGAGGTCCAGGTTTTCGGCTTGTCGATCAGGAGCATTTGTCCTGCCTGAAAATCGCAGTTAGCTGGAGAAGATGGAATCATTTTGTTAAGGATTATGATCGGTAGGCTTACCTGCAAAGATTATCGCCGTGAAGACGGAAAGGAGGCGCGAAGGCCGCGAAGAATTAACACGATAGCGACCTTTGCGTTTTTAATCTTTGGGCCTTAGCGGTAACAGGCAGACTATTGAGGCAGCCTTAGGTTGAACGGGGATGGATTTTGTTTAGCGGTAACCTGCGCCTCTACTCCAGCCCCAGGACGCTCAGCCCTTGTTCAAACACAATATCCACTGGAATACCGGCTTCGCTGAGCGCGTCCAGGTCGGCCTGGAGCTGGTCGCCGATCACACCTTTCTGGCTGACCAGTTCGGCAACACCTTTGTAGTCTCCATTGCCCTGCAGGGTGAGGATGCTGGTGGATAATTCTTCCACCGCTTCCTCAAAGGCATCAAAATTGACCGTGTAGGTGCCCGTTTCAGGATTTCGGGTAAATGCCCCGCGCTCCCGGAAGAAATTGAAGCGGATCATATTCGCTTTTCCGTGAGCACTGGAAGCTCCAAAGCGCACTGAGCGAAAGATGCCCGTCATGAAGGTAACATAGTAGTCGTGCAGATCGGCATCCAGCTCTCCCTGCGCATGCAACTGCTGGATCATGTACAGCCCGAGGATATCGGCTTTTCCTTCTTCGAGAGCAGAGGCATGCTCCTTGAGAGCCTCACGCACCGTGCCCTTTCCGTTCACGGTATTTTTGATTCCCAGCCCATGCGCCACCTCGTGAAACATGGTGTTACTGAAAAAAGCATCGAAAGTGATGTGTTCTCGCTGACTTTCATCAATCAGTTGTCCTGCAATCGGGATCAGGATCTTGTCGTATTTGGCCCGCATGGCATTCTTGAGCTGAAGGCGGCGGGTGCCTTTTTCGAGCTGCACGCGCTCATCATTGGGCAGGTTGATGGCGATGGTCTTGGAGCCTGCATTACAGTCTCCAGCATAATAGACCACGTCATAGGCATTGAGATCAGCGTCGCGACCAGGAGTTTCCATTTTGTATCTGTCGTCCACCGGGAGGCCACGCTGCAGATTCGGCAGGAATGCTGCATACCTGGTGAGCCGATCGCTCCACGCCATGTCCTTAATCAGGACATAGCCTTCGTGGGCGGCTTTTTGCCCGAACAACTGATCTTCATAGGTTTCAATCGGGCCGATCACGAGGTCCACCATGTTGTCTTTGGTGCTCATCCAGGCCATGTCGCTGGCTAGGTATTCGTCAGTGATCAGGGCCTCGGCACGTATCTTCAGGTAGGCGGCGAAGGCAGAATCTTCAGTATAATCGGCTGCAGAATGTAGGAGATTCGCCACTTCATCTACCTGCTCCAGAAACATTTCCCGGTAAGGAATCGTGTAGAGATTCCCTGCCTCATCCCGGCGGACGAAGGTGTAGAGAGAGGATTTGTTTTCCAGTTCCGCTGCATCAAATTCTTCTTTGCTCATATCGACCGGGTAGAAATTGGCGCCTGCGGGTTTTTTTCCAACGCCCGACACAAAGGGCGCATTCCCATCAAGGCGATCCCAGGGGCCATAGTTGATGCGGCCAAACTGGCGATGGTCATCAGAGGGCAGATTCTTGAGGAACGCTTCCCAGTCTTCGCCGTAGGCCTCCACCCAAAAGCACTGGTTCATGATCTCGGTGGCTTTCACCAATAGTTTCACCATTTCCTGCTGATTGTCGGAGAGGTGGCTCAGATCCGCTTCGAGCCGGAAGGAGGTGTATTTTCCGAGGAGGGACTGGATGTCTTCGGTTGTAGAGGCAGATGAATCGTCACCGGAAGAAGCCGTCTGGTCGCAGGAAAGTGAACACAGGCTTAGCGCTACGAATAAGGCCAGGAGATATCGTTTCATTGGATGGGGTATTAAGATTTCTGAAGAAAAATGATGGGTATTTCTCCGAAAGCTGCATTGGTTTCGGTAAAATCAAAGCGGAAATTAGCCAAAAAACCAATTCTTCGCGGTGACCTCGCGAACTTGGCTCACATAGGGACTGATGATGGAGGTAGTACTTGCCCTACTGGCCTGGGCCGAAGCCGATGCCAGAACTGGCCTTCTATCGGTCGCCAGGGGCCGGTGAGCCGAGCGAAAGATGTCATCTTCCTTTGGTTCCCCCCTATGTCCCCATCAGCGGAGGGATAGGCGCCAATACACTCCACAATCCCGGCTCCGCCTCTCGCTTCTCCTACACCTCCATCAAAAACTCATACAAATCCTGCTCTGCTTCCAGGCTGAGCTTTTTGCGCAGGCGTGAGCGGCTGACATTGACACTAGAGGGGAGAACATGGAGCAGTTCGGCAATTTCACGGGAGCTGAGGCCCATGCGGAGGTAGGTGGCCAGCCGCAGATCGTAGGCGGTCAGGGCTGGAAAAGCAGCTTTCATTCTGCGCAGAAATTCCTGATTCAGCTCGTCTAGCTGCATGTCGAAGGTGTGATCTTCGGGGCTCACTTTGTTGTCAAGCAGGCGGGTCATTTCGGCCCAGCGCCGGTTGGTTTCAGAAGACCGATGTTCGATGGAGGCGATTTTGTCTTTTAGGGTCTGGAGTAGACGATTTTTGTCGTCGTTTTCTTTGCCTTTTTTGGCAAGTTCGATGGTTTTTGCCCGCAGTCGCTTCCTGAGATCGGCTATTTCGGCTTCCAGTCGTTGCTGATTCTGGACCATTTTCTCCTGCTGGTAGGCTTCTGCTTGTTTTTCCAAGGCCTTCTGCTCCCGGACTTTCATTTCGGCCTCGAGGCGGTCGAGTTTTCGTTGATTGCGGAGACGCTGAAGCAAATACAAGCCAAGTAGCATGATGGTAGCTCCCAGATAAGCATACCATCGTCGGTACCACGGCGGGAGAATCGTAAATGACAGGGGGGGTGAGCGGGTGACTCCGGCTGCGCTCTTCGCTTCAACCAACAGCTCATATTTACCTTCCGGCAAATGAAGGTAGTCACAGCTGCTTTGTGGTGACCACGCACTCCACGTGTCTTCAAAATTGGCCAGGCGAAACCGATAGGTGGTTTCTTCCTGGTGAGGCGTGAGAAATTCGATTCGAACGTTGTTGAGCTGGTAAGGAATCGAAGCAGACTCCTGGTAGGAAATGGTGGTGTCGTTATTAAATGCTGCGAGGTTACGGAACAAAATCGGCGAATCCTGACCGGAGGTAGGGTGGGAGGTACGGTTTCGAAGGGCAAACCCATTATAGACTGGAAAGAAATCAAAGGTATCATTGAGGGGAAGGCCAACCGGAAAAACAGGTAACGGATTCTCCACAGCTGTGGGGGCAGAATGGGTATCTACCCGCAAGAAGCTATCCAACAACGCCTCATAGGTATAGCCATACCGGGTTGTGGTAAGAAAACCAGGCTGGTTCTCGGTCAGCAGCCAGGGATTCTCGCCTTCAAATACTGAGGTGAGATAAATGCGCTGTTTAGCTATCCGATATTGATCGTTCAGGGTAGCTTTGATGATGCCGAAATTGGGAATATTGATCCAGAGCAGGCTGTCTCCGTCTGCGATGACCTGGCTGCAGGCACCCTGGACGGGGTTGAGCTTTCCCTCAAAGCTCCATCGGCCACCGTCGCGTCGGAAAAGCGACAAGCCATTGTAGGTGCCTGCCACGAGATGCTGCTCTCCAAGCGGAGTAATCGCTAAAACGCCCTCGTTGGTATAAATAGGTGTCAGACCTTGCCGGGACACGGTGAATAGTCCCCGGTCGTGCCCACACCAGATCGTGCCATCAATGTTTTCCAACCACCAGACCTGTCCGGCAGAGCCGCGAACAAGAGAGAAGGAAATACCGGAGACATTGTTTTTTAATGCTTCCCAGGAGGAATAATACAGGCCCTGATTGGTTCCCAGAAAAAAATCCTTTCCCTGAAGCAGGGCCGTATGTCCGGTTCCGAACTCTCCCTGCTGGTCCAGGATATAGGCGACATCGCTGGATAACCGAAGGACAGAAATCCCGTAATCCATTCCCAGCCAGAGGCTTCCCTGCGGGCTATAGTGCAGACTCAGAACGGTATTGTTGAGCAGCCCTTTCTGCTTGTTGATGTGCTGAATAATCCGGCCTTCCCGGTCTGTGATATACACTCCATTCAGAATTGTACCGAAGGCATAGTGGCTGTCTTCAATGACAGTGAAGCTGAATACCTGATCCTGCTTCAACAAGTCGTTTACTTCCTGCTGAAGCGGCCTGAGCGCTCCGTCATGAAAGACAAACAAGCCCCGGTCACGGGTAATGACGAGTAATCCATCTTCGGTCTGGTCAACCCCAACGATTGTCCAGGGCTCATTTCCAGGATAGGCAAATACGTGTGTTAGGCTAAGTCCGTCAAATTGAAACAGCCCCTGCTCTTCATCAGGGAGATACAAGACGGAGTCGAGCTGAAAACTATTGGAGAAGCGTGAGGGGGCCGCCAGCTTGGTGAGTTGCCCCTCCTTTCGAATGTAGAGGTTGTCAAAGGAGACAAAGACAATTTCTTCTTTAAGCTGGTACACCCCCCAGAATTCTTCGTTGAGTCCTTTGGCCGTTTCACGAAACGGATAGAGCGATTCATAGGCGTAGCGCTGAAAGCCCTCTCTGTGCCAGGCCCCAAAATCTTTGTCTGCGCCGGCGTAAATCAAAGAGTCGTGAACCACAAGCAAGGAGCGGGTGAATCCCCGGCTCCCGGAATGGCGTCGCCAGTGTTGCCCGTCAAATTCCAGCAACCCTTTGTCGGTGGCAAAATACACCAGGCCATTTTCGGCGGATTGTATGGACCATACTTTACCTGCCTGCGTATATTCATCGGGTGTGTAGTCCTTGATGGGGGGCATCCCTTTTTCCGGAAACTTCTGTCCGGATAAGAGCTGCATTCCCATAATCACCAAGCCGATAAAAATACCGGATTTTTTCATCCTGATGAATCAAACTCACACAAATTTTAATTGCTCGTCTTTGTCCCAGATTCCCCAATAGGCTCCCACATCTCCTTCTGGGCCTATTTTCCATGATTCGTCGAAGGAAGAAAAGTAGAAGATCTCAATATTCTCCTCCCGTGACCAGTGCTGGGTATTGAGGAAATACTTGATTGCGTTTTCTGTGGACGGCATGGCTGCTCCCAGGGGTTGTCCCTGGCTAGGCCAGCCGGTTTCGGTAATGATGACCGGTTTGCCGTTGGCTGCCGC
Source organism: uncultured Bacteroidia bacterium (assembly GCA_964560095.1). Lineage (GTDB taxonomy): Bacteria > Bacteroidota > Bacteroidia > J057 > J057 > JANQTF01. Next base: position 5,334 of record CAZLKP010000015.1, on the reverse strand, counting down.
CTTCGCCTGATAGTACATTTGCTTCATATACATCAGGGAATACTCCAGCTGGCATCCCTCCCAGAATGGGTAGCAGTTGGCGAGGATCACGTCGCAGGCATCGCAGAGATCGGGGTGGCGGGAAAATTCGTAGTAGGCATCCACATATCCGACAGGAATATCCGGTAGCGCGGCCTTGACCCGCTTGAGATACGCGATCAGCTTTTCCTTGGAGACATCGTCGCGGTAGAGAACTTCATTTCCTACCGCAGCAATATCCGCATAACCGGCCTGAGCCAATTCGATCAGCGCCTGGATTTCTTGCTCGTTTTTATCTTCTTCCTTGCCCAGCCAGGCACCCACCATGGTTTTTAGCCCCAGCTCGTGTGCTACTTTGGGGATAAGCTCATTCCCTTCGATGCAGGAAAAGGAGCGGACCCATCTCGAAAATGGGCTAATGATTTCCATTCTTCGTTTTACTTGCTCATAGGAAAGCTGATCTCCGGGCTCCTGGCCTTCCACATAGGCACTGAAACAAAGGCCATGCATGCCATGAAGCAGCGCCTGATGGTGGTGTGCTTTCAGGTCTTCAAGACTGTCGCTGGAATAATCCGGACCAGCCAGGAACAGGTTTTTGTATTGACGGCTTGACATAAGTGCTTAGATGCTTGGTTTAAATTGAGGTAAGTGAACCGTATTTCAGGATTTCGTTTTTGTCCCAGAGGCCCCAGCGGGCACCCACTTCGCCTTCCTGATTCACCTTCCAGGATTCGTCGAAGGAAGAGAAATGGAAGAGGTCAATGCCCCGGGTGTTGGCCCAGTGTTGTGACTCGACGAAGTACCTGATCGCATTTTCGATGGATGGCTCGGCTGCTTGGACTGTCTGCCCACTGCTTGGCCATCCTGTTTCAGTGATGATGACCTTTTTGCCTTTCGCTACCTGGACAGTCAGTTCATACATATGATTTAGATAGGCGAGTGCGTGCTCGCTGGAGGCGCCTTCCCAAAAGGGATAGCAGTTGATCATGATCACATCCGAGGCATCGACCAGTTCGGGATGATCCAGAAACTGGTAGTAGGCATCCACATAGCCCACTGGAATATCTGATGGAACCTGAGCTTTGACCCGTTGCAGGTAAGCGACGATTTCCTCGGCGGAAAGCTCATCCCGCATCAGGACCTCATTCCCGACAGCGGCCACATTCACTACCCCCTCATGTACCATGCTGATGAGGGACTGGAGTTCCCGCTCATTACGGATTTTATCGGCACTCAGCCAGGCCCCCACCATGGTGTCGAGTCCTTTTTCATGGGCAATGTGTGGGATCAGTTCGTTTCCTTCTGTACAAGAAAATGATCGGATGCTTCCGGTATAGGGCATGATGATGTCCATTCTCCGGCGGATCTGCACTGCCGACAGGATGGAGCCTGTGTCCTGGCCTTCCACATAGGGACTGAAGCACAAGCCATGGAGGCCGTCTTCAAGCTTACTGGCAAACAGAGATTGCCATTCTGCGGGGCTACTGGCAGAGACGGTCAGGGAAGCGGGAACCGTGGGACTGTGTACATTCGAAGAAAGCTGAAGTAATTTACCTGGCAAGTAGCCAGAGGATCCTTTCAAAGCGGCTTTGCGCTTTTGAAGCGCTGCGCGGATCTCATTGGCCCGTTCTTCATCCACATCATAATCTCGCATAAGGTACAGAGCGACAACGGTCCCCAGCATAGGAAGCCCGGAGAAGAACAGTCGCAATCCAGTCACGGCACCCTCAGGCTGCACCGCCGCATTGCCATCGAAGCCTACTACGGATAAAATCACACCACTCAGGCCACCGGCAATGGCAAATCCAAACTTTACCATGTACCAGTAGATCGCGCCAAATATTCCTTCCCTGCGTTTGCCGTGTTTCAATTCATCCAGGTCAATGACATCGGCAGTCATTGACATCATCAACACAAACAGGCTACCAATCCCGAAGGAGTGAAAGGGAAGTGAAATCAGAAACATCCAGGGCTTGCCAGGGACGAACAAAAACCACAAGGAAGCATACCCCGCCAGGGCAATGCTCTGGGCCACCATAAAGGCATTCTTCTTACCGATTCGCTTTGACATCGCAGCTACAATCGGAATGACGAGGAAGGTGGTAACAAGAGCGCCGACACTCCCGAACAAAGGCGTCCAGTAACCTGCGGCTCCGGCATCTCCCTTAAACAAATGCCAGACCACGATAAAAAAGACAAAGCCTGCTACGGTGTTGAAGGCATTAAAGATGAAAAATGTGGAGATACAGAGTTTACGGAAAGGCCTGGATGCGAAGGCTTCTTTGAACCCCTGTATTATCTGGGCCAGGCTGTCACCAATCGCACTGAAGGTGAGAGGTGAATAGTCTTCTTTCAGGGTAGATTTACTGGGAATAAAAATGGCCGGAACCATCGCGAAAATCGCAAAAATGATCCCCACCCATATCGCCAGCTCGCGTGTAGCGGCTTCCGGACTCGGAAACCAGTCCGGATCATACATGACCACCCAAAACCAGGGAGCAATGACCCATGCCCATTGCCCGATCCACTGAGCGATGGCCATGATCTGGGTCCGCTCATGGAAATCCTCACTCATCTCGTAGCCGATCGCCACATAGGGCACGCTGAAAATGGTCAGACCAATGTAAAAGGCGAAAGATCCAATCAGAAAGTAGGTGAAATTGAAGGTGACGGTATTCTCTCCGTACAACTGCCACATCACCGAGAAAGCAACCCCCATAATGATGGCTCCCAGCATCACGTACTGCCTTCTTCTCCCCCAGACAGATTTTGTGTTATCGGAAATGAAGCCCATGACAGGGTCGGTGACCGCATCCAACACGCGAGGTAAAAAATAAACGATGCCCCACATCCACCCTGGAAAGCCCAGGTTCTGGACCAGGACCACCATAAATATGCCGAGGGAGGCTGGAAACATCTGATTCGCCAGCATCCCTGCACCGAAGGCAACTTTCTGGCCAAAGGGAACTTTGCGCGTAGTAGTCGTGTCGCTCATGTTTTCTACAATAGATTCTGTTGTTCCAATTTTACACCTGTGCTGGTCTGTAGCAATACCCAAGCAGGAAAGATTAAAAGACCCCTCTGCAATTTCCTATCAGAGACACGGTGATCCGATCCACTTCTGTGGCCCCATCCGGAAGTTCCCCAGGCTCCAGGCCAGGATAAGATAAGGCTTCTTTCCAGCTTTGAATGGTCTCACTGAAAAATTGAGAGGCGGATGTATCGGTTTCATACGCGATGATGTCGTAAGATTCGCCCTTGTCACCGCCAAACCGGCTAATCACCTGCCACTCTCCATTGCGCTTAAATGAGGTGTTGGTGTGGTCTGACTGGGGGTAATACTTACCATCTGAAGGCTTCAGCAATACCCAGATGTCTTTCTTATGTGCATCCGGATAAATGCCCATGGTCAGGATCCGGCACTGGACAGAGTCACCTGCAAGCGGTGAAATAATCTGAACATCCTGAACCGGATAGTCTATTTCTAGCTTGTTTCCTTCCGCCACTTCCTCAATCTGCCCCGGCTGGGTGATGGTGCCCACCGAATAGGCACCGTAGAAGAGCAAAACGAAGCCCAGGATCCCCATGGGGATTTTCAATTTGGGACTCATCCAGTCGAGAGAGCTGATGCTATCCACAACGGCCAGGAGGATCAATACTCCACCAATGATCATGATAATGGTTTCCGCAGACATAGTTCCAATGTTAAAGGTGGCAGAATGAGATCACAATTTCCCCCTTCTATCTTCTAACTCAGCTTTGATTTCCTTTGCTCGCTCTTCTGTCAGGCTGTAATTCCACATGACCAGAATGGCCAGTCCTGCAGTGATCGCGGGAATAACAATATCAGCAATTCGCAGATTCGTCATGGTCTCTACAGACTGTTGGGCCAGAGTTTGGTCGAACCCTACGAATTTTAACACCGCGCCACCAAGCACAAGTGCCAGAGCCTGCCCCAGCTTTACCATCCACCAATAGATCGCCCCAAACGTGCCTTCCTTGCGGGGCATGCCGTTATTCAGTTCATCCAAATCGCAGACGTCGGCAGTCATGCTCATCATCAGGGTGAACAGCCCCCCAATCCCAAATGCCATCAGCGGGATAGGCATGAAGATCATAAAGGGATTTTCAGGATTAAATCCCCACCATTTGAGCCCATACCCGACGATGGAAATGGCTGTGGAAATGACAAAGGCTTTTCGTTTCCCCACCTTATTGGCCATCCAGGAAATCACAGGAATGATCAGAAAAGCCGTAGTCATGGCACTGATGGTGGAAAACCATGCCGGCCAGTTGCCAGCTACCGCATAATCTCCATCAAACATGTGGAAGACGATGATGAAAAAGCTGAAGGAAGCGACCATCTGAAATCCATTGAAGACCAAAAAGGTGGCTCCACACAGCTTGACAAATGGCTTATTTTTACTGACTTGTAGAATACCCTGAAACAAATCTTTCAAATTGGAGAATACCGTTTTTATGGAAATATCTTTTCGGTTTTCCATATAAGAGGCATCAATTCCCCGGCAAAAAATCGCCGGAAGCACCCCCAGCAGAACACAGATGCCGCCAACCACGATGGAGAGCTGTCGAACCCCTAGGGCCTGGGATTCAAACAAATTCGGATCTGCAATGATGACCCAAAACCACGGAACGATCATCCAGGCGATCTGCCCGACGATTTGCGAAAAGGCCATCAGGCGTGTGCGCTCGTTGTAGTCGGAGGTCATTTCATACCCCAATCCGATCAAAGGCGTTGAGAAGACGGTATTCCCAACCAGATAGGCCAGCGAAAGAATCAGGAAATACCAGAAATTATAGTTCGAAGTGTTGTTTTCATCAAGCTGCCATAACACCGCAAACAGCACCCCGCTCAAAATTGCACCGGCAAAAATATAAGGTCGGCGCCTGCCCCACCTGGACTTGGTGTTGTCCGAAATGAAGCCCATAATGGGATCTGTGATGGCATCAAAAATTCTCGGCAAACCACCCAGAAGGCCCGCCAGAAAGGGGTCCATCCCAAAGGCGGTGAGCAGGAAAAACATGAAGATTCCCAAAGCACCCGGTAAAAGGTTGTTTACCAGGTGTCCCGCGCCGAAGGCGGCCTTCTGCACAACAGGAACTCTGTCTCTCGCGCTCGCAGCAGTCGTGTTGGTTGACATGAGTAGTAGTAGTTTTTGATCAGATGATTCTTTGGAGTCTTACTCCATTATGAGGGGGCAACCACAACAGTTTGAATGGCCCTGGCGCTGATACGGAGGTCGGTGCTTTGTTCGCCTACAGATAGTGTGATGTCTCTGGGGCTTTACCCTGGGT
>CAZLKP010000014.1:19380-23845 GCA_964560095.1 uncultured Bacteroidia bacterium | reverse complement strand
AAGTATTCAGGCACACAATGGGTGCCTGCCACCGACGATGTCAATGATGCGGATGCAGATGCGACCAATGAGCTTCAAAGCATTTCCCAGACAGGGGTTGACCTCTCGCTCAGCAATGGGGGTGGAAGCGTTACCCTGGTTCAGGCAGGGACGGGCATTACGCTAACAGGAAACACCATTTCCAACGCTGGCGATACCAATGCTGCCGACGACGTCACGCTCACCACCACCGCTACCGGCGATGTGAGTGGTGATTTTAGCACTGGCCTGGCTGTGGAAGCCCTTCAGGGAACCGCAGTTTCAGTCATCGCTCCCTCTGTAAATGGGCAGGTATTGAAATGGAACAGCACCTCTGGTGAATGGGAGCCTGGTACAGACGATGGGTCCAACTATACCGGTGGAACCGGCATTGATGTGACCGGAACAACCATCAGCAATATTGGTGATACAAATGGAACAGACGATGTCTTGCTCACCACTGCTGCAACCGGCGATGTGAGTGGCGATTTCACCAATGGACTGACCGTAACGGGCTTGCAAGGCGTGGATGTATCCACGAATGTGCCGACAGCCAATGGGCAGGTTCTGAAATGGAACACCACAACCTCTGAGTGGGAGCCATTTGCCGATGCCGTAGACGATGCGGATGCCAGCGCTACCAATGAGCTTCAGTCAATCTCTCAGACCGGCAACCAGCTTTCTCTCTCCAATGGTGGAGGCACGGTGACGCTGTTTACCGCTGGCTCAGGTATAGACGTCACGAGCAACGTAATCACCAATACTGGTGACCTGGATGCTTCAGACGACATTAATATTGGTGACAATGCTACCGGTGATCTGGATGGAACCTTCCCTTCACCAACGGTGACGGGCATCCAAGGCATACCAGTAGTGAATCTCATTCCCACCAACAAGCAGGTTCTGAAATACAACAACGGCCAGTGGTTTGCAGCGGCCGACTCTGTGGAAGATGCCGATGCTGATGTAACCAATGAACTTCAAACCCTTTCCCAGACTGGAGCAGATCTTACCTTGTCCAATGGTGGAGGTTCAGTGACCCTTTATCAGGCGGGTACAGGTATCGCTGTGTCCGGAAATACTATTTCCAACAGCGGTGACACGGACGGCTCCGATGATCTCCTGGTGACGGATGTTACTTCAGGAGACGTCACCGGAACTTTTTCCAATCTCACTGTGACCGGATTGCAGGGACAGGAGATTTCCACTACAGCACCCTCTTTCACGGGGCAGGTTTTGAAATGGAATGCCTCCGCAAACCAGTGGGAGCCGGGAACCGATGCAGGGATTGCCTATAGTGCGGGACCTGGAATCTCCATTGTCGGTACATTGATTAGTAATTCTGGTGATTTGAACCCCGCTGATGACCTCACCACGGGTACAACATTTGGTGGAGATGTGAGTGGTGTGTATACCAACATATCTGTTACCGCCTTACAGGGAAATGCCGTTTCCTCATCTGCACCTACCTCCGACGGGCAGGTGCTTAAATGGAATTCCACGCTCGGCCAGTGGGAGCCAGGCGCGAATGAAGACGGGGACGCAGATGCTACCAACGAATTCCAAACCCTATCACAAACTGGTGTTGACCTCACACTTTCGGATGGAGGAGGTACTGCGACCCTGGTACAGGCAGGTACAGGAATCAATATTTTCGGAAATACCATCATCAATTCCGGCGACACCAACGGTGCGGATGATATCACCAACACCAGCATGGCTGGTGGCGACGTGAGCGGTACATTTGCCAATCTCTCCGTTGAGAAAATTCAGGGAAATGATGTTGCGCCCTCTACGCCCACGGTTACAGGACAGGTCCTCAAGTGGGATGCTGTGAATAGCCAATGGGATCTAGGTACAGATAACAATACGACCTACACAGCCGGAACAGGGATCACGATCAATGGCTCCAACCAGATCAGCAACTCTGGTGATATCAACGGTGCCGATGATGTCTTGTTTACAACTGCAGCCACAGGAGATGTGACAGGTGATTTTTCTACTGGTCTGAATGTTGTCGCCTTGCAGGGATCAGACGTCTCTGCCACAACTCCTACCACTACCGGGCAGGTGCTGAAGTGGGACAACAATGCTGGGGAATGGCAGGCAGGAACCGATGTGGTGGATGACGCTGACGCCGATGCGACCAATGAGTTGCAGACTATCTCTCAAACTGGCGTGGATCTCACCCTGAGTGATGGTGGCGGAACTGTGACACTGATTCAGGCCGGTACAGGAATCTCCATCGCAGGGAACACCGTCACCAATAGTGGTGATACTGATGCGGCTGATGACGTGCTGTTAACCACCACCGCAACCGGTGATGTTGGCGGAGATTTCACCAACGGACTCGACGTAACTGGCATTCAGGGTACAGGGGTCTCGACCACAACACCTGACACGGATGAATTCTTCCGTTTTGATGGTACCAACTGGGTTCCCGATTCCATCAATGCAGCTGAGGTTGCTGTAGATGGTTCCTGGGTTCCACTGACCACCGATGTGTACGATCTTGGGTCTGCCTCCTTCAAGTGGAATGATATCTGGGCGGTGAATCCCGTGATTCAGACTTCTGACCTTAGAGCCAAAGAGCAGATCGAAGAGCTGGACTATGGGGTAGAGGAAATCATGGCCTTGAGACCAGTGAGCTATGAATGGATTGATCGGCCGGAACAGGGGCGTAAACTTGGATTGATTGCCCAGGAGGTGAATGAGGTTGTCTCTGAAGCGGTTCGGACGCATTCAACGAAGGTGAACCCTGAAACTGGAGAGGTAGAGAAGGAAGAACTCGATCTCTATGGTATGTCATATACCGACCTTGTGCCGGTGCTGATCAAAGGCATGCAGGAACAACAGGGCCAGATTACGTCTCAGCAGCAGATGATCGAAGCACAGGCAGAATTGATCCGCCAAATGGAACTGCGCCTACAGGAATTGGAAAATGAATAATCACCATGAAAAAGATTTTGCTTCTCCTGCTTTTCGCAGGTTACATCTTCCCAACTGTTGCCCAAACAGATCCCGACACGCTTTCCAGGAAGCTTGTGGGGTCCATGGGGGGCTTCTTTGATGCTGGAGAGCTAAGCATCCAGTATTCTGTAGGGGAACCCATGGTGAGAACGAAAGTCAGTGCGGGTGGATCTGTGGTCCTGACCCAGGGGTTTCAGCAGGAAAACCTCTACCCGGTCTCGATTGATGATGAGATCACTGCCATGATGGACATCCAATACTGGCCAAACCCGACTCCAGATATTATTCATCTCCGGGTGTCTTCTGATATCATGGTTGAGTTGAACGCGGGAATCTATGATCTGCTTGGCAGACCCGTCGGGCTGCCGACACATGATATGCGCATACAGGCACCTCAGGAGGTTCAGTTTGATGTGGAGCCCTTGACAGAAGGATCCTACTATATCATGTTCCGCTCTACAAAGGGCAAGATTGTTCATGCAATCAAAATTCAAAAAGTGGATTAACGATGAAACAATTGCTGATAACCATGATTTGCCTACTCCTTGCCTGGCCCCTGGCTGGACAGGAATTTTCGGCGGTTTCTAAATCTATCAACCTGGATTTTGGATACCCGGTTCTGGAAGATCTGGATGATGTGAGTTATGTTGATGAGAATTTCAACAACATCATTGATCCCGGTGAAGGAGCCCTGATCACGTTTACCCTCAAAAATACCGGGGAGTGGGCCGCGCGAAATGTTCAGATTCGACCGGAAGAACTCAACGGAGTTCAGGGAATCGAAATTGATCCGGTTATTGATATCGGAGACATCAGGCCCGGGGAAAGCAAAGAGGTATCTATCGGGGTGTATGCCAACCGCGAGCTGTCACGTGGAACCGCCAGCTTCATTTTCTACATTGATGAAAACGGCTCCTACAACAATGTCTCTGTGGTTTATGGGGTGGACACAAACAGATGATCAAGGAGTCCATTAAAGAGATGAAGAGGAAATGTGGGAAAATGGTGGATCGGTAGCCAAGCTGGTATTTCAGGCACTCAAGGATGTAAAAAGAGTCTGATCTACGAGTGGATGGAGGATGTCTTGATCAGAGACAACAACATTGATGGGCGGGTAATTCCCCCGCCCATATGTAGATGGAAGCGCTTTGTGATCGCTTCGGTTTCAGTCTGTTATTCAAACGAAACAGGTATCTCCACCCGTGTAGTATCCCAACCGAGGACAATGTGGACACCATCTTCTACTTCCTTGAAGGCAATGCCAAACAACTCCAGCGAATCGTCAACTTCCATGGCTCCAACTTCGACGCGTAATTCGTCCATCTCCGGGTCGTATTGGTAGGCGCCCCACACATCGGTTTGGTTGCTGAAAATGATGGTCCAGATGTCTTCTCCCGGAATGGTGTAGAGTGAATAAATACCGGATTCAATGTCCTGACCGGCAATGGAGGCATCTTGGTAGAAACGGATTTCTGTC
>CAZLKP010000014.1:8028-19370 GCA_964560095.1 uncultured Bacteroidia bacterium | reverse complement strand
TCATTGGCACCTGTTCTCCATACCTTTTCGTAAGGCACAAGGTCGCCAAAGATCACTCGGTCCCGCTTGGCCGGACGACCATATACCAGCTTGAGATGTGTTTCGCCATTTATCCGGTACACCGCGATATCGGCAGGGCTTTTGTCCCCACGAGGAAACTCCTGAGCCCCGGCAGGTGCGATCATGCCGATCAGGAATAGAAATAGACCGCTGATGCGTAGCCCTTGTTTTAGCATACAGTTGAATGTTTTTGTGAATGAGAAAATTAAGTTCAATCGAAATCTACTTAATTTCAACATGGCAGGAATGACCTTTGTCAGAAACATCTGTATTTACCGGTCAATTTCCTGTCCCGTATCCGACAATTTTTCTAATAATGGACCATCTTTCTGATTTCGAACTCTCCAAAGCTCATGATTCCCGGTCTGCCATCGAACGGCTCTACATTGAAATGCGGCACCTGTTTAACCGGGGCTGGTACCGCCAACTGGGGGCCTCCGGTGATGTTCTGGCGGAAGCACTCAAAACACTGAGTCCGGAGATCTATGGATCCATGAACGACCTCAATAAAGTTGAGCTAGATGGGCTCGTCTATGTGATGGACCGCCTTCCCAAAGGAGTTGAAGAATGTCACTTTGTCAAGCTCATCTCAGAGGAAGGTCTGAGTGATTCCGGATTTACGGTGTTGATGCCTTCCAAGCGTAGGCGTAATTGCTATCGCATTGATCAGGACCGAATGTTCATTGAGGTCACACGTGGGCGATCAGAAATCTATGATATTCTTACCCACCTGACTTTTTTATATCTGGAGTCGAACAAGATTGCCCGTCATGCCACCGACGATGACGGAAATTACGTCCCGGAATGGGTAAAACTGGAAGCCATCGTTAACGGTGATGTGCAGGTACATCACAACAACCGGAAAGTGGCCCTCACTTATCTGAGCGTGCTTCTCGGTCGGAGCTTTCGCGAGACGCAGCACGCATACAAACGGTTGGAAAGCACCGGCGAAACCAACACCGGACTCTTTAACATCGTCTATCACCTGGGCAAAAAATCGCTCGAAGAGAAAAATAGAGCCAACCGACGCACCATCACCTTCAGCCCGACCCTTCGCGACCGAATCGGGCACCACATGTATGGAGAACGATGGGCCAATCAGATCAAACAACATCTGTTGGAGCACGCCCTGCTGGACCGCCCGCTGCATATCATCAGTGCCAATCTTCATGGGGTCAGGAATGCCCTGTTTGCTTACCCGGAGCTCAAACAGAAGTTTCCTGAAAAACAGAAAATTGAATCACTCGCCATTGAGCTCAGCAAGCCGGAGAATCAATCGCTGCGCAATGCCGTTGAAGAATATGCGGAGGACCATGGCCTAGTAGAACTTCAGGATCCCTTTGGCACCAACATCGGTGTGCAAATCATCGATATGGCAAAGCTGGATCCCATAGAATTGTCTCCGGAAATCCAGGCAGTAGCTGTAGATCCGGCTCCGGTGATTCTCGTGATGGATTATGCCTTTGGTGAACAGGCTTACGAGACCATGGACGAGCTTCTGAAGCCTTTTCAACTGGGGGAAAAATCTTTCCCTCTCAATGTGACTTCTATTAATATCATGGGCAAAGCCGGGATTCTGGAAGGTGAAAAAGGCGATATCATGGTACCTACCTCACACGTCTTTGAGGGGACGGCAGACAATTATCCCATCAATAATGATTTTGTTTGTGAAGACTTCCAAGACGAAGCGAAGTTTGTTTGTTCAGGGCCGATGATTACTGTTTTGGGCACATCTCTCCAGAATCGCGATGTGCTGGCCTACTTCAAATGGTCATCCTGGGGAGCCATCGGCCTGGAAATGGAGGGAGCACACTACCAGAAGGCGATACAGGCGGCTACGCACATACGCAATCATATTGACCGAAATGTGACTTTGCGTTATGCTTACTATGCTTCTGATAACCCCCTAATAACCGGTAATACATTGGCCTCCGGAAGCCTGGGGCTTGTCGGGGTGAAACCTACTTACCTCATCACAAAAAAGATCCTTCAACGGATTATGGGAGAGGTGAAGAACAGAGCAACCTCCTGATCGGACCTCTTGGATGGAACCCAATCATATTTCCCGATTGAGATAATCTGAATAATCATTCTCCCTTCGATGTTCATAATCAGAATTAAAGAGGGGAGAGGAGATCAGAAAATCGGCTGTGCCGCGATTACAGGCTGTGGGTACGTTGTACATGGTAGAAATACGGAGCAGTGCCTTCACATCAACGTCATGGGGCTGGGCGGTCATTGGGTCCCAGAAAAAGAAAAAGAGATCAACCTCACCTGTCGCAATCTTTGCCCCCAACTGCTGGTCGCCACCAAGTGGCCCGGATTGCAGTCGGGTCAGATCAATGGTGTTTTCGATCTCCTCCGGCAGCTTATCGATCAGCATTTGTTCAACCAATTTGCCGGTAGTGCCGGTGCAAACCAGCTTGTGGGGAATCAGTTTTTCCCAGTTCCAGCCGACCCAGTCGATGAGTTCTTGCTTCTTGTTGTCGTGCGCCACAAGTGCGATGGTGAGATTTTTCATGGACCGTGAATTGAGGTGAACCTCCTCAAAGGTAATCACAAAACACCATCTGTTCTTGGGTAAAGATTGGGCACGGAGCATTGGTCAACGGTCGTAGGAAAAGGTGCCCATCGTTTCACCGTTGAACGTTCAATTTCAACCTTAGGCCTTAAACCGATTACTTTCTGACTTCCCGGCCGTCCCAGAGATTTGCCTGTCTGGATACGGTGAATACCCTAGAGAGATTAAATCCAAAGTGAATACCGCCTGTTTGCCAGGTATTAAGGGTTTGGGCCACAAAATAGTTGGGGGTCATGGCAACGGAGTTGGAAAAGATCAGCTGAAACACGTGTCCGCCGGTTTCTATATCGACACCGATCGACAAGCAATTTTCGAAATTGTCGGCGGTGTTGCCCGGCAACAGGTAAAAGTATTCTGCATTGACTGTCACACTTCCTGATACTTTGAACCTTCCCCCAATGCCAATGGCATAGACGTCGTTTTGCGCCTCACGTGCGTCCACGAGGTTTCGATGCACCAGGGTAGGGGAGATCTGCAGGCTGAGCCGTTCGCCAAACTTCCGGGCAATCAGGAGTTGGTGAAAGTAGTTGAGCCGGGAGGAAAAATAATTGACCCGGTCGGGATCAGCCCAGCGAAGGGTGTTGACCGTCATTCCTCCAGCATAGGCCACCGAGAGAGGTATTACGACTTTTCCCGTGCTCTGCCGCAGGAGCTTGAGTTTCAAATTCCCATCGTAGGTTTTATTGATGTTGCTTCGCCCGACTCCCAGCGACAGCCAGGGAGTCACGCCATATTCAAAATCAAACCGCATGTTGGCCCGGTCCAGCCCAAAAAGATCGTAGAACCCGCCGTTGAGTTCTCCAAAACGGTGGGAAATATTCAGTTGCATAACGCCAGGAGCAGGCATTTCAATGCTGGGGCCGTTTACCACGCGTGTGGTTTTGAAGGTTGCAATGGAAAATTCCCGCTTCTCCTCTTCCATATCTTCCAGCATAGACAACAGATCGTCTTCCTGGGCAAGGGAGAAAACAGATGACAACACAAGGCTGAGCCAAAGAATCGTGCGACGCATTATTTTGAATGAGTTCAAGGTGTAGAATCAGTTATTAACAGGTTCGTAGCTGATGTCAATGTGTGCATTGACGACCTCCGCAATTTTATTTCGCACCATGCCGGGTACTTCGATATCGTAATCTTCCAGACGGATCGGAAAGACAGCTTCTGCTTTGATATTTCCGTCTTCAACCTTAATCTGTCCGGTGGCAGTGATGTCTTTGGTCACACCGTGAAGGGCAAGTTCTCCGCTCACAGTTGCATCGTAGGTACCATTCGTGTTGAAATCAATCTCGTCGAGGTTGGTGATGCTGCCCTGGAAGGTAGATTTCGGATAGGTGTCCGATTCCACGTACTTCTCATTAAAGTGCTCTTGCATCAGGGCTTTTTCAAACTGGAATCCTCGCATCAGGACCACGTAGGCCATTTCGCCGTTTTCCGTGTTGATAATACTTGTGGTCTGGTAGTTGTGTGCTTCAATGTCTTCGACCGGAGTGGAAGAGAAGAACCAGATATGTCCGTTTCGGGTCATGTGCTTTTGAGCATGAAGGGATCCCGCCAGAGCCAGGATAGAAATGAGAAAGATGCTAAGACGTTTCATTGGAATGGATTATTTAGATAAGGGGTCTGTAAACATTAGTTGTTGGGGGCACCAAGGTTGATCCAGGTTTCAATTTGATCCAACTCACAAGTGGGCAATTGGTTTCCCCCTTTAGGCATATTGGAAAACTCGGGGTCGTGCAGGATAGATCCTAGAAAATGGCCATCATCTACAGCAGCTTTCAAGCCATCGTATGTGTCAAGGACATATCCACCACCTGGAGCACTCTGGCCGTGACACCCGTAGCATTCTCGGGCCAGGATGGGAATGACCGTGTTGGTATAGGTGACATTGACCGTGTCGCAGATTGGTGTTACGAGAAGGCCGTATAGATCTTCTTCATTATCGTAGTAGCACCCCTGCAGGAGAAGTGGCCAAAACAACAGCCATGCGGTTTGCTGGGAGATCCGTTTTTTCATGGTTTTAGATTAGTTCTCGAGGGCACCATCGTTAATCCAGGTGCGAATACTGGCAATGTCACAATCCGGGAGCTGGTTTTCTCCTTTCGGCATGGGCGCATAACCTGGCTGGTGGGCAATGACGCCATACAATTGGCCAGCATCAGCCAGTGCCTTTACATCGTTGTAGTTGCGGATCAGGATCCCTCCTCCAGGCGACTGCCCACTGTGGCATCCTGTGCAGTGGGTGTCGAGCAAGGGTTTCACAAATTGGTCGTAGGTGATATTGGTCGTATCACAGGTAGCTTCCTGACAGCTCAGATTTAAAGCACCCTGAGCGATCCACTTCCGGATAATTTCAATTTGAGTAGCTTTCAGTTTCTCGTCAGGAGGGGGAGGCATCACATCATCTGGATCTGTTTCGATCAGGACTTCATACAAGTCACTCTCAAAAGGAGCACCTGCATCTACTTCTCCCGAGGCCATAACATTTGCGTATGAATCCAAAACAATTCCATCTTGAGCAGAGGCTGCATCGTGGCAGCCAGACATGGCGCAGTTGGAGTTGAGGATGGGTAAGACATCCTGAGCAAAGTACACGGTATCCGGATCACAGGTCTGCGAAAAGATCGTTGTGGTATCCACCGTGCTCGTGTCGGACGGAATGGGATCCGGACCAGGCTGATCATCAGGCTGCAGGGGAGGATGCACACAAGCAGCCAACAAGCCGGAGACCAGAAACAACAGGATTACTTGTCGTTTAAAGTAACCTTGGGTGTGGAAGGTGTTGTAAGGCATGGGTTGGGAAGATTGCCCGATTAGTTCATGAGGATGCAGCGGGCGAGATTAACATCCATGGTATAGCCAGTGATTGCTCCACGAAGGGTGATTTGGTCACCAACGTTTACAGAATCCAGCGCTCCGGCAGCTTCCGGTTCAAATGCGCAGTTAATGCCAAACATTTCGTTGGGAACCTCCAGCAACACCATGCCTCGATTCCCCTCAATCTCCTGCTTCTCCATGACCACTCCAGTCATTTCCACTACTTTGTTGAGATATTGTTTATTGGCGGAAGACTCGTCATTGCTGAAGGCCTGATAGAGCTCACTTGGCTTGAGGGTGTAGTCCACCGTTTCGCTGAGGTCACGATGAGATTGATTCCACATCAAATAGGCTGCAATACCGCCGCCAACGGCGATAAGAAAAACCAGCACGAGGATATTTCGAAGCGTAGTACTCATGATGAAAGAGAGGGTTGGTTTGCTTTCCTTAGACAAATGAAAGATGGGTAGTTTATTTCAGACAGAAGCAATCGAAAAAACCGAACAGGGAAATGTAGAGGCTGAATCGGACTCATTCACAATGGAAGGCCTTTGAGCCATTCCTTAAAATCGGGCGAGCGCTCTGCTGATACAATTACCTCATCTTCGAACGGTGGTTGCAGTTGAAGTCGTACCCGCGACTTGCTGTGGGCCGACATGGACTGAATGGCATGGATATGAACGATCATCTTTCGATTGATGCGGAAAAACTCTTCCGGGTTGAGCAAGGCCTGTAATTCTTCCAGATTCTGATCCACCGGGTAGGTTTTCCCGGAAAAGCTATGGAAGATTGTAACTTTGGACTCAATGAAAAAATAGGCTGCATCTGAAATATCGAGGGCCTTGATCTGCTGCCCGTAACGAATCACCAGTCGCTTTTGATACTGCTGCTCTTGATGATTGACCAGGTCCTGCATAAGGGCCTGCAGATTTACTTGACCAGCCGAGGAATCCTGAATCCAGCGCCTGTACTTGGTCGCAGCCTGCTGAAATTCTGCCTGTTTGATCGGCTTCAGTAAATATTCAATGCCATTGTGCCGAAAGGCTTGCAGCGCGTGCTGATCGTAGGCTGTGGTAAAGATCACCGGACACTGGATGCTCGCTTCTGAGAAAATCTCGAAAGAAGGACCGTCCGCCAGCTGGATATCCATAAAAATCAGGTCTGGCGACCCATGCTGTTGGAGCCAGTCCACACTGTCATCTATGCTCTCAAGCGGACCGTAAACAGTCACATCCGGGAATTCTTGCTGAATGAGACGCCTGAGCTTGTTGGCGGCTGCAAGTTCGTCCTCAATGATCAGGATGTTCATGTCGATCAGTTCTAATGAGTGGAATGCTGACAATAAACTGTGCTTCATCTTTCCTGGTGGATACCTTTCCTTGGGATAACAGGAGGTAGCGCTGGCGAATATTCTCTAATCCCATTCCTGTAGATGGAGTCGCTTTTCGACGAGGTTGAAGAGGATTCATCACCTCAATGCTGTTGTCTTTGGACCGGACCGTGATACGAAGCGGTTTTTTGCTGGAAATGACGTTGTGCTTGATCGCATTCTCTACCAGCATTTGCAAGGTAAGTGGAGGAATGAAGGTAGGAAGATGCTCAGGAACAATATCTACGTCAATGCTCAGATTGGTACGGTATCGCTGCTTTTGCAGAAATACGTAATTTTCCAGTAACCCTAGTTCATCTTGGAGAGTAATGACATTCTCCTTTCTGTATTCGAGCATATTTCTGAACAAATCCGACAATCGCTCCACATATTGAATGGCAGAAGCCTGATTTTGCTCAATGAGAGAAATGAGGGTGTTGAAGCTGTTGAACAGAAAATGAGGGTTCACCTGGTTGCGTAACAGGTCGAATTGATACTGGATGTTTTCTTTTTCCCGCCTTGATTCTAACGATAACCTTTGCTCACGGACCCGTACAATCACCACCATCACCCCCACCACGAAAAGCAGAATCAGCAACCAAAACCACCAGATGAGATAATATGGAGGTAGAATCTCGAATGCCTGATTGAAAGTAGAATGAAACTGATTGTTAAGACCAGCTTCTGCCCGAAACACATACGTGCCACGGCCCAGTTTAGGATAAGAAACCTGACGGTCGCTGGTCACAATCCAGTTTAGATCATATCCGGACAACCTGTGTCTATAACTCACAGCCTTCGGAGCCTGATACCATAATGCTACGTAGCTGAACGTCAGATGATTTTCGTTGGCTGATAAAGGTTGGGAAAACAGATCTTCGGCAGGTTGAAAAAACAGTGTCGCCTCGTTTAACATCAGGGAAGGAGCCACACGTGCAAAAGGATCAGGGGCAGAAAACACCATTAGACCCTGATTTGTGCCCATCCAAACCCTTCCGGTCGGATCTGTATCAAACGCATTGAGGTCCGATGATAAAGCTTCCGTCCGTAGATCCTGCCCATAGGAAATCAACAGTCCCGTGGTGGGATCGTATCGGTCAAATCCGTCCCGATGGGTAATGATCAGCGACTGATCGCTGGCAGTCACGATCCCTGAAGCCTGGATGCGATTGCTCCGATAAGCGGATGGAACTTCGCGTCCTGTTCCTTTTTCGATGCGATAAACCCTGCCCTGTTGACCCAGCGCCCAGGTAATGCCATTCTTGTCTGTAGTGACAGAATAAATCACTCGATCTCTGATTCCTTTGCGTTCCCGTAAAATATCAAACTCACCGTTCCGCATGGTTGTCAGGCCCTGACCATCTGTCGCAATCCAGAGTCGGTGTTTGTGATCGACCCTCACCTGATACATATAATTGTCACTCATCCCATCTTCACGGGTGTATTGGTCTACCTCAATCTGGTTGTCTGATGTCAGGGTCAATTTGCTCATGCCTCCCAGGGTACCTACCCAAATGGAATGTCCATCGCCGGTAACAGATAGAATATTTCCATTTGTCAGGCCGTCTGCTTCTGTGAAAAGTATCTGCGCCTCAGTATCCGGATCGTAAAAGATAAGTCCGCCGCCAAAGGTCCCGAGCCAGAGACGGTCGTCTTCGTCAGCATACATCGAGATGATAGGGGGCAAACCCGCTTCTGCGGGAGATATCCTGGGGCTTGGGGCCGGCTGATAATTTTCCTGTAACAAAAATAGGCCATCTTCTGTGCTGTACCAGACGTTGCCATCGGTTGTCGTAACGACACTGCGAATCGGTTGATTCCTATCCGGTGCTGATGTGGGGATAAACCGGAGAAGACTAAGTGCTTTGCGAAGACCGTCCAAGCGGCTGCTACACCAGATGTTACGTTCCTCGTCCAGTAATAGGCTCAGAACTTCCCCTCTACCCAGTGCCCTGTGATGTTCAAGATGATCAGTGTCAGTCTGATATTCCCAGCATCCACTTCGCCTGGTTCCAACCCAAATAGATCGATAGCCCACGTTAAGATGGCGGATCTGAGACAATGATTCTGTGGACGAAACAGTCACAAACCTGTCTTCTTCCGGGCTGAAGTAGGAGAGCCCTCCCTGGTAGCCTGCTGCCCATAGATCACCTTTCGGACCCTCAGCAAGACAGGGAACAATATGATCTGGCAACCCGTCTTTCATTCCGTAATGCCTCTGAACCAATCGATTTGAAGAGGGATTAAATACATGCACGCCAGCATCGCTGGAGAACCAAATATGGCCTTTTCGATCCCTGAGGGCTGCATATATGAAGTTGTTGGGAAATCCGGATGATTGATCGAACCTCTCCAACTCACGTCCTGCAGAGTCAAGACGCAGGATGCCCTCACCATATGTTGCGACCCACAACTCCCCGTTTGGGGTGTTAACGATCCCTCGTATTGGGGAGGATATCACACGATTTGGAAAGGTGTCTGTAGTCCATCCATGAAGCTCTCCGAGGTGCCCTGAATCTGTTCCAAACAGGAGCCGAGTGGAATCACTGGAAACCAGTGCCGTGACGGTACCAACGCCTTCAGGGAGGTCCGCTCGTTGAAACTCGTGACCATCAAACCGGTATACTGCATCATCGATACCCGTCCAGATGAATCCCCGTTGATCTTCATACATCAGATGAGGGAGCAGGGGACCGGACCGATCCCAGCCTATCTCCTGATCCTGCAAGGGCTGGCAAGTGCCTGTGATAGGGACGAGGGAAACGAGCGTGATCAGATACGTACCTAATATTCGGGTCATGACCGGTCTGGATACATATTTGCCCGTACCTGAACGCTGATTTCCTCTGCGATTTTTTGCATCACAATTCGTGGAATCCTGATCTCGTGATCGGCAAGGAGAATGGAAAAATTCGACGAAATGTCGATGGCTCCATCTGCACCGACTTCGATCTGGGCATCGATGATTCGCTCCTGAGTTACCCCATGTACTTCCAAGGTTCCTTTTGCCCGCAATGTGTAAGTCCCTGGAGTATCCCAATCGATCTCTCCAATGATCTTTCCCGAAAACGTGGACCGCGAAAAGCTTTCTGTTTCCATGTAGTTTTCGTGAAAGTGCTCCTGCTGTAATGGGCTGTTAAATCCACTAAATGATCGAATGGACATTGAAAAGGCGAATGATCCATCAGATGGCCTGATGAGTCCCTGGAGATTATCAGACTTGGCTTCAATTAACTCAAGTGGAGCCTCCGACACCCAATATACATACCCGTCCCTGCAGGCATAGATGTCCTGGGCAACAAGATTCCCCAAAGACAAAAGGCTGGTAGTAAGTATGAGAAACAGATATTTGATGTCGACATTCATAAGGTTCAACAGATTAGGATCTCACCAGAAAACGAAGGATTGTGGACTTTTGGTCTGACTGAATCATCAGGAAATACAGTCCTGGGATGGCAGGTGACAGAAAATCACCTCATGACCCTGAAACTGAAGAGGAATCCGGATTTCTTTTCCCCGTGACATCAAAGATCTTTAGCCTATGTGGATTCAGATCACCGGACACCTGAATGGAGACGGTAGTTCCTGAAATCACAGGGTTGGAACCCATGAGAATAGAAGAAGTGGTTTCGGAAGAAATGCTCGTTGCCGAAGAAGGGAACACCTGACCTGCCAACAACACCTGACTGTCTGTGCCGATATTGCTGAATCCGGCCAGCCAATAGCTGTCGTCGATGGCAGCCAGGGCATTGCCGTAATCAATCCCAGCCTGACCGGCAAAGACCGTATTCAGTTCATGGCCCAGGGAATCTGTATGAAGCCATTGCCAGATAACATCCAGTGAACTGCTGAGGCGTGTGAGGGTCGCATGTTGACGAAAAGGGCTGTAGGCTGTCTGTATCCCGGTGAGGAGATATCCCCCATCCTGATGGGCTACGAAGCCCCGCACAAAGTCATCTTTGACGCTGCCCAGGATGGTTCGGCCAACCAATTGGCCATTGTTGTTTATTCGCCCAATCCCGGTATCAGTGCCTCCTATCGAATCAATATTCTCAGTTACCGCAAGCAACAGCTCTTCTCCATCAGTGGCCATTCCATAAGCTTCTTCTGCTTGCAGAGAATTCCCTAGGATCCATTGCTGATCGGGTTGGGCCTTCATTGGGAGCATCCCCAAGACAGCAAGGAAGAAGCTCAGAGCTGGACAAATCAATCTTCGGTTCATACCTGAATCTACCAGAGTTCTTGTTGATAGGAAAATTACTGCTTTATTCAGAAAATATTTTGGCAACAAATCTGCACACCAATCCCTATCTTTCATTCCGAACTGTTGGGTTCCATGCAATACAAAGACTATTACCGGATTTTGGGTGTTTCACCTCAGGCGCAGGAGGAGGAGATTAAAAAGGCTTATAAGCGCCTTGCGGTTAAATATCACCCGGATAAAAATCCTGGAAATCCCGTTGCGGAGCAGAAATTCAAAGAGATTGGTGAAGCCAAAACCATCCTGACAGATCCACA
>CAZLKP010000014.1:0-8018 GCA_964560095.1 uncultured Bacteroidia bacterium | reverse complement strand
TATGATCAAATACGCATGGCCAGGAACCAGGCCAAAGGCGCATTTAGGGGCGCTTCAGCCACAGGAGAGCTTAATAATATTTTTACCACATTTTTTGAGGAGATTTTTGGTGGACGAAAATTCAACCGCAAAGGGAAAAATTACGAAGCCAATCTCAGTATCACCCTGGAGGAAGCCTTCAATGGAATGGAAGACGTCCTCTCGTATGAAGGGAGAAAAATCAGGTTGAAAATAAAGCCCGGAATCAAGCATGGTCAAACCCTCAGGATCATTGGGCAGGGCGGTGAGGGGCGCAATCCGTCTGAGGCCGGTGATCTCTATCTCACGATCCTGATCAAACCGCATAGCGTCTTTGTCTGCAAGGGGCATGACCTCTTTGTAGATTTGGATGTGAGTATCTTTGATCTTGTGCTGGGCAACAAAATCACCGTTCCCAGCTTCAAAGGCAATATGTCTGTGGTGCCGCCGCCCGGCACACAAAGCGGTGAGCGCCTCAAACTCAAAGGATTAGGGATGCCCGTTTATGAAGCTTCCGGTTTTGGCGACCTGTATGCCACCCTCAATATCCGCACGCCGCAGCGGCTATCAGCCCGGCAGAAACAACTGTGGGAAGAACTGGCGAGTTTGGAAAAGGTGAACATGTGAACAGAGGAATCGCAGAACAGAGGAATCGAAGTACAGAGGAACAAGGAAAATGAATCAGTGGCCTAGCTCCCTACCCCTGAGGAACCTATCTCCCCATCAAATACTGGCAGATGAAACTGGAAGCCAGCTTCAGCAGGGAGTGGGCTTTGTGGGGGGAATTATCATTGACCACCACCGAGGCAGAGTTAAACACATCTTTGATTTCCCACAGGACTGTGTCCCGATGAACTGGGCAGAAAAAGGCATTACCTCCGGGGAGCAGAGAGGGATTGGCTTCATGACCCTTGTCAAACGACTACCAGAAGTCTTTTGGCTAGTTGGGCGACTGGTTGCACGAGATTGTGATCCTTGCCATATCGACCATCAGGACACGAACAGTCATGCATCTAAGGTACAGATAAGGTACAGATTCAGTCAAGCTGCATAAATTGTTCGAGGGCTTCGTTAGCCTCAGTGCCATACATCACGGATGGGCCGCCCCCCATTAGGATCGCAACGCCGATCGTTTCGCGGATCTCTTCAGCAGTCGCACCAGCTTTGATCGCATCGTGAACATGGAAGGCTATGCATCCGTCACAGCGGACAGTGATGGCAATGGCCAGTGCAATGAGTTCTTTGGTGGATGAGGAAAGGACTCCTTCTTTAAGGGCTTCGTGATGCAGGGCACCGAAGCTCTTCATGGTGCCATTGATCGACTTTGACAGGCGGGCCATCTGGCCTCTCATGGTTGAATACTTTTCAGGATAGTTCATCTTGTTTGATTTTGTTACAAAAGTCGGACCTTCACCAGTCCTGTTAACTGAGCTTTCTCAGGTAAGGTGATGATCTTTTACAGCCGTTGAATAACCATGTTCATGGTATCCAGATCAGCCTGATAGATTTGGAAAAACTCCTCCACATACGGACGGTGATTGTAGAGTGCCTGTTTGTATCGTTCTTGTGCATGTTGGAGAGCCTCCCTGGCTCCTGCCTGCTTTCCAGCCTCAGCCAGTAGGGTTGTTTGCCAGTACCATAAGTCTGCATTGTCTGGATGGACGGAACGCGCTCGCCGGATCACTTCTGCAGCCGCTTGTTTTTCATTCATTTCCTGGTAGATATGGAATTGGACGACAAAGGCCACAGGCTCCAGGAAATCCTCCATCCCTTTCTCTGTTTCCTGATTGATGTGTTTGTCGATATAGGCCCGGGCCTGATTCAGGTCTCCCAAATGAAAATGACATAGGGCCCTCATGTAATCTACGCTCTGCCCATTGGCATAATCTACAAAATCTGGACTCAGCACATCGGTCGCGTTCAGATCGGCCAACGCCCGTTGATAGTCTCGGTAGAAATACAGGTAAATATATCCCCTCCAACCGGTCCACTCTCCTGGATTGAGAATAACTGCCTTATGATAGTGGTCATAGAATGATCGTCCCAATCCACGCTTCAAATACGGAGCGCCGAGTTCGCGCCAAATATCGGCGTTTGACGAATCAAGGGAAAGTGCCTCCTGAAGTAGCATTTGGCATTTTGGAGAGCCCTGATAGGCGCTCGAAATGCCCTGGAGCAACTGTTGAGAATATTCCTGTTGTTCTGTCTGACTGAGCTCTCTGGAATAGTATTCTGGGCTTTGACAGGATGAACCCACGGCCGATACCAGCATACAGAGTCTAAGGAAGAATGTCGATGAGGGTGCCATGATCAAACTTAAAGGTGAGATAACAGTACGAGTCCCTAGCTTCTCCCGCAATGATCGTCGGATGCCACTGATCTAGAGATTGAACAATGTGGAATAGATGTGTCGTCAATTCCGGTAAAAATTCATACGCTTGGTAGTCCAGTGAGCAGGATTCCACAGCAAACCACCCGGTTTGTCCTTCACAGTTTATCACAAATCGAAAAGTAAGATACCCGGACTGGTCCGCAGCCAAAGACTGATCGAACTGCGGAAGGATATCCCGATAGAGCGCTTGTTTGCCTCCATTATACCCCGCATCGGGTTCGCCATTGTAGTAGTCATTGATAAAGGATGGGTCAAGGCAGGGGAGAAACTGGTCCGGATTATCCAAAACGATACTGGTGTCGATGAACCCCACGCGAGGAGGTGTTTCTGCCAGTAACTTCTGAAATTCATCTTCGCTCATCTGGGCCACCAGCATCAGCCTGGCTTCTCCCCCTGGTTGCTGGCTGCGAGCTTCCACCAGCCCCAGTCCCTCTACGTAGAGGAGCGAGGCAGGGATCTCATACTCGCTGAGTTCGCCTTCTCCACGATCGACGCTCAGGTGAAGGGATCGCCGAAGTAGAAGGGCAGGCTTGTCTTCCCACAACGTGTCTGCAGCAGAAACTGTCACATTGCGGATCTCCCGAACCAGATTGGGATAGATCTGGCGAGTGCTTGTGACCATTTCGTCTGGATCTGATGACCAGAACACCGGGGAAGTAATCTGGCTTTCAATGGTATCGGTACGCCATGGCTGGCGAATGAAGGCCGTTTCAGAAAGCAAGGTTGCCCTGCTCTTTCCGATCTCAATCGTCCTGCTGGAAACGGGAAGCAGACCTGCATCATAGATTTGCTCCAGAATACGGCCTTTCGTCCGGTAGCCGTATTGCCTATATTCAATACCGCCGTAGGGAGGTGCCTGGTCATTTGGATAAAAGCTGAAATAATACTGATTGACAACCCCCTTTTTGATCAGGCGAGGTTCAGGAAATATCGGAATCTGAACTTGGGGGGCACAGCTGAGAGAAGTTGTAAGGGCGATCAGGAGCAGGATGGACACATGTGGGCGCATGAAAAAGCTTATTTCATTAGAAACACGTAACTAATCAATTAGTTTTAAGGATGCAAGAGATTTTCCGATGTTTTTCACACCGGGACCCTTCAATTTCACTATGTTGCAGGGGAGGTAATTTGGATACTATGCAGAAGACTCAATATACCTTCCGTATCATCGGTTCTTACCGACAACTGATAGAAAACGCTCACAGCGAAAAAGCGGCTCGCAAACAACTGGCCATCCGGTTGTTAGAGGAAGAACATACCCCGCTAACCGAAGAAGCCATTCAGGAAACGGCCACTTCGCGGCTTCGCCTGGTGCAGACTCGATAACCTACCTATTATTGAAACACACGGATATAATCCACTTCCATGGATTGTGGAAACACTGTTGTGGCGTCTGGGTTACCTGGCCAATCACCACCAACAGCGACATTGAAGATAAAGAAGTATGGTGCTCTAAATGGAAATCCCTGAATCACATTTTCACTCAGGATGAGATATTCCTTTCCATCAAGCAACCAGATAATATAGTCTCGCTCCCAGACAATGCTGAACACGTGAAACCTTTCTGAGAAATCTTCCTGATCTATCCCTTTTCCACGCCCCTTGAATTGGTGACCATTGTTCTCATAATGCGCCGTTCCGTGAATGATGTTGGGCTCATGTCCAACTAATTCCATGATGTCAATTTCTCCGCAGGCCGGCCAGCCCACCTCGTTAATATTGGCCCCCAGCATCCAGAGCGCAGGCCAAATTCCCTGGCCTTTCGGCAATCGGGCACGGATGTCCACCCGACCATACTGGAACTCCATCTTGTCCTGGGTAATCATACGTGCCGAGATGTAATTCCCACCCAAATTTCTGGCGGTGATGGTCAGTTTTCCGTCTGATACAGATGAATAAGCCGAATCATCAGAATATGCCTGAAGTTCATTGTTAAACCATTCTTCCCCAACCTCATGGGTCCAGTTATTCAAGTCAATGTTGTCGCCGTTAAACTCATCGCTCCACAGTAGGTTCATAGACGGATACTGAGCAGGCGTATAGAAGCCGTCTGCATCTTCCTGGGCAGGGGCGATCTCATCGTCGTCTGTGATAGAGAACAGGTAGGAAATATTGGTGGTATGAAGTAGAATAATCTCAAATGTTTCGCTGAGCTCGAAATGCTCGTCTCCCACCAGCTCCAGGTCCAGCGTTGCAGTTTGTTGTTCCGGGGTGAATACGAGGGTGCCATTCGAACCGATAAAATCATCCTGGGCACGTGCGCTCCTTTCGCGAATTTCATACTCCACACTCAGTTCCTCCTGAATCTCGACATCGGGCGAAAAGGTAATGGACAATGGCACATTGCTGTTGGTTTCAGTAAAAATCACCTGGTCAACAGAAAATCCTGTCACTGGATCAGGAACAGTATTGTCGCAGGAGGCAAGAAAAAGAACAATACCAATCAATGATAGCAGACGAACAAACATAGGACGTAACATATAATACTAAAGGTATGAAGGTATGAATTTTGATTCAATCCGGCGCAATAACCACGAAAAGTGTCCATCTATTTAGCCTGAACGACTTGTGCTTTGGATCGTATCTTTACCCGTATAGAAACTCATGTAGTTGTCTTATGGCCGAAAAAAACATCTCTTTTCTGGGAATAAAATTTTTTCCTAATCGCCTCCGTACCCGCGAAGCGGGATGGATTATTTGGGACCTCACTATGCTGTTGCTGGTGTCTGTGAATATCATTTTTTTCATCTTCTTCTGGATATACGATTATCACAGGATCCAGATATTTTTTGCTGAAGCGGCGCCGGATCTACACTCCGTGCTGTTTCCGCTGTACCAGGATTTCCCGCTCGTTGACCTGATCTTCGTGAGCATTTTCCTGGGCGAATTTCTCCTCCGCTGGATCATTGCTATCGTTCAGAAACGCTACCATCGATGGTTTTTCTTCCCCTTCATTTACTGGTATGACCTTCTGGGATCTTTGCCCTTCGGCAGTTTTCGCTTTTTGCGGATCCTACGAATTGTGGCGCTGTTCAACCGCCTGCAACGAATGGAGGTGTTGGATCTGCGGGGCACGTATGTGTATTCCCTGGTGAGGAAGTATCGCAATATCTTGGTGGAAGAAGTCTCTGATAGGGTAGTGCTGAATGTGCTCTCCGGCATTCAGAAGGAGGTGAAAGAGGGGCTTCCCCTGATGGATCAGATCATCAATGATGTCATTCAACCCTATAAACCCGAGCTGGTCAAGTGGATCTCCGAACGCCTTCGCAGTGTTTCCGAATCAAGCTACGAGCGATACAAAGACGACTTGCATGTGTATGTGGACGAGAAAATCAGTTCGGCCGTGTCGGGCAACGAAGAGATCCGGCAAATTGGCCAGATTCCCGTTCTGGGCCTCCAGCTTGCAGGCAGACTGGAACGCGCCATCCAGGACATCGTGTTTCATGTCGTGAACGGACTCGTGCAGGATCTCGCCGGTCGGCGGCATGAGCGCCTGCTCAACGAACTCACAGATGTGGTCTTCGATACGCTGATCAAGGAAGAAGCCCGCCCCGAAACCGAAGACCTCAATGACATCGCCGGGCGGCTGACAGTGGAGTTGCTGGAGGTGATCAAGAAAAAAATCGCTGTAAAAGAGTGGCAATTACAATCACAAATCAGTAAAGAAGGCCTAACTGCTGCCGGTCATTTGCTGTATGACCCTGAAACAGATGAAGAACGGGAAATGATACTGAAAGGGTAGGGGAGGCATAAGTCCGCCGGGATGGTTGCCCGGGCGATGATTATGCCTCCCCTTGGGGTTTTACAGTCCGAGTTCTTCCTTTCGCTGCTTCAGTAGCTCAGCCACATCGATTTCGGCACCGGGCGGGATATGCCTATCCGCCACCAGTAGAACGTATTTTTTGCACTTTTTCCAATCAATGACAGCGGCGTCCATACCCGGCGGATTTTTGTTATCCAGCGTGGCAATGTAGTCGCTATTGTCCTTGTTCATTTCATCATGATCATTGGCAGGAACCTTGACCACGAATGTGCCGGAGTTCCAGGAAAAAGGGTCAATGCCAAGAGGGAGAATAAAAATAATGACTTCACAAGCTGTGATTGATTGATTGATTCGGTAAGGTTAACTCCCTGTTCACTCTTCAGGTTGCGGGCAATCTTGTCATCTATGACTACCGAATGCAGGTTTTTTCGCCGCTTTCTTTTCAGTATGTTCCAGCATGAAACAGGGGTATCTTTTTGTCACGGTTTTGGTCCTTATTATGGGGTGTGATCGTGTCAGTCCCGAAGAGAATCTGGAGGTCTGGCTGAGTCAGCAATCCGGGGTCATTCGGGAGGTCATCAGTCAACCGGCGACCTACCGACCGCAGGTTTTGTTCACTAGCATTTCCCACGACAGCCTGGGGGCTCCGACATTTCTTACGCAGTCATTCCGGGTAGATGCAGGCGAATACTTCTATCCTGCATCGACTGTGAAGCTACCGGTGGCCGTGTTTGCGCTGGAAAAGTGTCGCGACCTGGGCATTTCTCCTGAGGCCATCATGCACACAGACTCCACGCAGCCCTGGCAAACGCCGGTGCGAATGGATACCTCCGCCGAAAGTGGTCAGCCATCTGTCGCCCATTACATCCGAAAAATCTTTCTGGTGAGTGACAACGATGCCTTTAATCGGCTCTATGAATTTGTGGGCCCGGCCTACATCCATCGGCGGATGAATGAACTGGGATTGCCCCAAACGAGAATCGTCCATCGGCTGTCCATTGCTTTGAGCAGGTGGCAGAATCAGATACTCAATCCCATTCATTTCCTGTCTGAGAATCGCGACACCTTGCTCAGCCTTCCAGAGCGAAAGGACTCCCTGCCCCCTGCGATTCATCCTTCACCCCTATTGGGAAAAGGAGAGATAAAGGCCGGGAAGTTGGTGAACCAACCCAAAAACTTTTCAGAAAAGAACGATTTCCCGATCCGGGAACAGCAAGAGTTTTTAACATATGTTATTTTTTTTAACAATGTTATTGGACCCAATCTTAAATTGAATCCGTCTGACAGGGACTTCCTGCTCCGATACATGAGCATGCTGCCATACGAGTCTGACTGGCCGCGCTATGACCGGCATGTGCATTACGACAGCTACGTGAAGTTTTTCCTGTTTGGGGATTCCACCGATCCCATGCCCGAACACATCCGCATCTACAACAAAGTGGGCAATGCCTACGGCTGGCTTATCGACAATGCCTGGATCGTGAACGAAGAGACTGGCGAGCAATACCTGCTCACGGCCTGCATCTGGGTCAATGACAACCGCATTTTTAATGATGATGAGTATGAATATGACGAGATCGGCTATCCGTTTTTGGGAGAGTTGGGACGAGGATTGGTGAAATGGTAACAGGGAATGGATCTTCCCCGTCCTATGTTCTGGGTTCCTTGTTCAACATCCCTAATTCCTCAATCCTTCTACCACTGTGATCCGGGCGGCGCTACGTGAAGGATAAATGGAGGCCAGAAAGGCCAGGCCGAGAACTGAGAGGCAGACCACCAAAAAGTCCATGGCGTTGACTTCGATAGGGAGCAACACGTTCTGGTGCAGCTGCACCAGTCCAAACT
>CAZLKP010000013.1:17269-24159 GCA_964560095.1 uncultured Bacteroidia bacterium | reverse complement strand
GTCGGGCTACCCGGGAAACTCGCATTGATGTTTTCCAACTGGAAACTGACAATGGAGTCCCCTGCTGTTGGTCCCGTCGTATAAGTGGGCAGACAATACTGCGCGTAGGCACCCATACTCAGGAAAACCAGAGTAAAGAGAGTAAATAACTTCTTCATGTTGGGATTTGGTTAAAGAAATAGCAAACTAAATCTACTACTCCCTTCATCAATTTCAAATTCGGATGAGAAAAACCAGATATAGAAAAAGACTGTTTCAACACCAATTATGCGGTTTCACCTTTCGCTTATCTGCCTTATATATCGCAAATGCTTCCTTAATTGCTCTTTTTCCCACATGTCAGATCATCTGAATAACCGAAGTATCTGTGTCTCCTCTGGCTTTATTCTAAAAATATTCTCCATAGTCTTTCCTGTACAAGATAGTAATACACATGTAATATCCGGATCTATAGAAAAACAAAGAGCTATCCCGAATGCCGGGATAGCTCTTTGATTGCATGCTGAGAAAAACCTTACTCGCGCATCACACGCTTGTAGGCCGTCCGGTCGCCATCACTGATTTTAACAGTGTACACACCCTCAGCTTCAGCGCGAAGATCCACACGGATGTTGAATCCTCCGAAAACGTCTCTGTTCACTTCTTTAAAGACCACACGTCCACGAGAATCCGTCACCTCAATGGTGAGTTCATCAGCCGTGAAGTCGTCTGCAGTCACAAAGAATTCTCCCTTCGTCGGGTTCGGATACAGACGAATGATTCTGCCAAAGGCTTCATCATCCAGATCCACATTGTCGATCAACTGGATCAGCGTATCCCTGCCACAGTCATTCTCGACAATCAGGGTGACTTCATATGCGCCCTGGAACTGATAGGTGTAGGTCGGATTCGGATCCGTGGAGGTCCCGATTCCATCACCAAATTCCCAGCTGTAGCTGGTGGCACCTGAGGACATATCAGAGAAGTCATAGGTGAAGCCACTGTTGGTCCACATGAAATCAGCCGTCGGGCTGGTCTCAATCGTGACATCCACTGTGTCTGTAGACTCACAACCGGATCCGTCAATCACGGCTACAGAATAGCTTCCGGTCGCATTGACAGTGATGGATTGCGTGGAGGCACCTGTTGACCAGGTGAAGGTAGCTCCCGCATTTCCAGCATCCAGCACGATTTCGTCACAACCTATTGAGTCTGGCCCGAGGTCTACCACAGGTGGTACGCCGGCTGAGATCACAATCTCATCAACTTCATCACAAAGGGCCGCATTGGTCACGATCACGGAAATGGTATCACTTCCGGTAGCTGGCGGTGTCACCGTAATAGTCTGGGTGGTCTCACCAGTTGACCACAGGAAGTTGGCACCTGCGTTCCCAGCATCCAGTGTCACGTCCACACAGCTGGAAAGATCTTGTCCCAGGTCCACCAGCGGCGCAGGATTCACCGTCACATCAATGGTGTCAGATCCTTCACACCCCAGTTGATTCACCGTTACGAAGTATTCTCCTGTGCCGGTGACGTCCAGGGTCTGGCCACTTTGTCCGGGAACATTCCACACAAATGTAGCACCTGTGTTTCCAGCGTCCAGGGTAATTCCTCCACACACTGTGGTATCATTCGGCCCAAGATCGACAGACGGACTAGGATTAATGGTCAGGAAGATCGAATCAGATCCGGTACAACCGTCGGTGTTGACTACATCCACATAGTATTGCCCGGACGAGTCAGCCGTGATGCTGGAGCCGGTTGATCCTGTGCTCCACTGATAAGATGCGAAGGAAGGATCAAAGGCATCAATCACATAACCGGAACACTCGATTCCGTCGGGACCGAGATCCACGGGGACAGTTGGGGAGACCAGCACATGGATAGGTGTGTACTCACTTGGACAACCGCCACCGCCAGAGGTAGATCCGGTAAATGGCAGAATCAGTCCTGGATCTTTCGTTCCAGCAGTCGCAGCGAGATTACCCACCCAATCAGTTGCATCATCGTTGTCTGAGCTTCCCTGACGGGTGAGTGGACCGTTGGTATTGGCAGCGTTCACGCCGTTTCCATTCCATGGAATATCGGCAGCAGTGATATTGAAACCATTAACGGTAATGTTAAAGGTAGCAATATCCGACGCCAGCCAGTTCCAGAAGATCGCATCGACCACATTCCCCTGATCATCCATGATGAAGGCCCAGCCGGTAAAGGTGGGATATGCACCTGGATTGAAGAACAGGTTGTTCCCCCAGTACTTGGCACCTGTGGCATCTTCACGATAATCAATCTGTCCGGCGTTGAACACACCGAGATCCCAGGTAAGCGGGTTTGGATCGTTGATGTTGGTGTAACTGTCACTTACCACAACCTTCCATCCCGTACCATCAATGGTGGAAGGACTTACGTTCATGACCTCTACAAAATCCGGGAAGCCAAGATCTACTTCTGAGATAATGAAGGAAGCGCCCCCCTTCGGCAGAGCCTGCACATAGTAGGTCGTATCCGAAGTTAGCAATGGTGTCTGGAACATGGTGGTGTCCACGGCAATCGGGTTCCCACCAATGGAGTCGTACCACACGAAGGTGTAGTTTGTATCCTGCATCACACTCAGCATGGTGGAATCAGGATCACACAGGATCACCGTATCTTCTACAACCATCGGGGTAGGCGGAATGGCCGTCACATCAACTGTGAATTCCAACGTGTCATTGAAGGCCAGTGTATCACCCGCGAAGGCAGTATAAGCCAACAGAGTGTAAGTACCCCCAGCTGTACCATTAAAGGTGCCGACTGCGAAATTGGCGGAGTCACCAGGAGCCAGAGGTCCGGCAAATGTACTGTTCAGGGTCGCCGTGACCGGACCTGTGATATCTACAAAGACAGGGACATTCGAAGCCGTGTCGATACCAAAGTTGCTCAGGGTGAGCTCTACCAGCACGGAGTCATCCCCACAGATTCCGCCACCTGGCTGCTCCACAGCTACTACTCCCATATCGTCGTTCGGCGTGTCAAAGATGAAGATGTCGTCAAAGGCAAATCCATCGTCTGTTGTAAAGTTGTCGGAAGCAAACACTACGCGGAGCTGAACCTCTGGTTCGCCGGCAAGTGAATCCATCTGGTTTTTGGCCGTTAGCCATCCCCCGGATCCACTACCGTTGGCACCTGACCAGCCTTCCTGCTGGCCCCCCGGATTCGCATCAATGGTGTTGTCGTTATACCAATTAAACGGATCGCCGAATGCACCGACATTTTGCCAAGTCGCTCCATTATTAACCGTTGACTGGACTACTGCACCATCCCAGCTGGTTTCACTTTCCCACCAGACAGACAATTGCAGGGTCGGTGCCGCCAGGTTGGAGAAGTCAAAACAGGGCGAAATCACAAATCCTTCTTCCTGATTGCTGTATTGAGCAGGAATATTGGTCAGGTTAACAAAGCTGGAGTCACGGGCAGTCACCCATGCATTAACGCCGGATGCTGCACCTTGAATTACCTGCTTTGCAGGTGTTCCAAATTGCCATGAAGTTGGCTTGCCAGCCGGTGTTTGTACATACCAACCCGCCGTTCCGCCTTCAAAGTCCTCAGAATAAGGAAAAGTCGAGATCTGTGGCACAGACACGATGGTACGGGAGGTACTGTCGTTGAACAAATTGGTATCACCGGTCAGACCAGAAGTCCATGCCACGACATCATAATTACCAGGGGTAGCGAAATTGATACCAGGGATTTCTACCGGAGCCAGGAATCCGGGCAGCAGCGTATTCGTATAGGCAATCGTCTGAACTGGACCCGCATTGATGGTGTAATTGACATTCAGTCCTCCAAAAATGGTGTCAGTACCCAGGTTGGCCAGGGCCAGCACCAGGGTGTCATTGGCCAGCAATCCACAACCGTCAAACGGCTCGGCGACATTGGTAATACCAGCGTCCTGCGCCAGTACATCGACCAGATTGATATCATCAATCGCGATGTCGTGGTTCCCGAAGTTGTTGTTGTTGTTCACGCGGAAACGGAACGACACAGACCCCAGATACTGCGACAGATCAATCTCAACCAAGTTCCAGTTGTTGTCCTTGTGGGAGATTGGCGGAATGATGTTGTAGATGATATCCCCATTGAAGATGAGATCCAAGCGAAGATCATTCTCATCATTCGGCGTGTTAGGGTTATTGGAATGATACCAGAAAGAGAACTTCGGTGAATTCAATCCAGCCACATCGAAACACGGCGTTACAGCGATCACAGAATCGTTTGAAAATGCTGATCCTCCGTCTTCCACGTACAGATATTTCCCTTGTCCGGTCGTATGGTCAGCAGGCGGACCGGTCGTTCCGGAAGGAGTCGCTCCTTGTCTGACCGCCCAGTCCTGGTTGCCATCGTTCTGCAGGTTTTCCCAACCATTCTGTAGCTGAATGATCGGCACTCCCGGGTTAAATCCTGGAGAAACCACCCATACCGTATCCTCGAAGTCCTCCACATACGGGAAGGTCGAAATGATCGGCTTGGTCTCAATCGTTTTGAAAATCGTATCGTTAAACGAATTAGAATCCATCGGGCTCATGTGATTCACAACTACCACAATCTCATTCACCCCCGGAGCAGAAAGGTCTGCCGTGGCGGTGAAGCAGTGGTTGGCGGTGTCACCAGGTGCGAGCGAACCAGAGATGGTTTCAATGGTGCTGAACGGTCCGTTGTTGATAGAAAATTGGGCCGTAACTGCCGTCAGGGTGTCGAATCCATTGTTGCGGTAATCAAAACAGATCGTCTCAGCAGCTGTTAACCCACACCCCTCATCCGGGCTGGTGACAGCGATACCTTCCGCATCAATGGCGAACGGCTGAAAGATATTCACATCATCAATCGCCAAATCCCCAGTAAAAGAAGTTCCACGAACCCCTTCCCACATCAACTCAATTGATCCACCTGCCCAGGGGGTCAAATCCACAACAGCATTCAACCAGGGATCACTTTCTGCTGTCTGCTGCTGGCCGCTTAGCGTCCAGATGGTGGTATCTGTTCCTGTCGAGGAACCATTCACCACAATGACAGAGAGCGAGCCTGTCGTTGCACCGTACATATGATACCAGAAGGACAGTTTGGGAGAATTTACCCCTGCCAGGCTGATACAAGGGGCAAACAACTGATAGCTGTCGCCAGCTATACCCCCGGAGGTTTCGGTAAACATATACACATTTCCACCAGGCGTATGGTCATCAATTGGACCAGTACTAAATGAGTTGCCTACTCCATCATTCTCTGCTGACCATCCAACAAAGGTTGATGTGCTGTTAATGGTACTGGTCCAGCCATTGTCAAATCCCTGACCGGGAGCAGCTGCCTGGAAGGTTTCGAAGTCCTCAAAGAAAGGTACCCCAGGAACTGCCTGGAAGGCATAGTTCGATGTATCATTGGAAGCATCAGAATCAATTGGATATTCTGTCCAAGCCTTAATGTTGTAAATCAAGTTGGAGCCAGAAAGATCGGCAGTTGCAGCAAAGGTGATGGTATCAACGTCCCCAAAGTTCTGAAGAGTACCCGTGTAGGTTTCCGTTCCACCCAGTACACCGTTAACAGAATACTTCACGTCGAATGGACCGACAACTGGCGTAGAACCAAAGTTCTGGATTTCTACCTCTACGACCTCTGCAGCGGACAGACCACAACCGGCATCATACTGCTTGATGGCAGAGACACCCACATCATCGGGAGACACGTTGAAGATGTTGATGTCATCGATCGCCATGTCACTGGTAAACGATGTGCCCCGAATCCCCACAAAGATCACCTGAATGGATTTTCCAATCCAAGGATTCAAATCAAGGATTTCCTGAATGTAGGGATCAGTCTCTGCTGTCTGTTGTTGCCCAGTCAAACTCCAGATGGTGGTTTCTACACCAGCTTCCCGGACCACAACCTCCAGGGTTCCCATGGTCGCCCCGTACATATGATACCAGAAGCCCAGCTTGGGAGAGGAAAGACCAGTTAGGTCCACGCATGGGGAAATCAATTCATACCGGTCACCGGCTGTCCCGGCAGAGGTTTCAGTGTACATATACACAGAGCCTCCAGGTGTATTGTCATCCACTGGGCCTGTACTGCCCGAGTTGGTTACGCCATCATTCTCAACAGTCCATCCGGAAAAATTGGTGCCACCTGTACGTGTCCAGCCGTTTGCAAAAGTCCCGGGGGCACCTGATACAAAGGTTTCAAAATCTTCGAATATTGGTGCAGACTGGATGGGGAGTGACTCGGTCGATCCGAGAACAGTATCATTGGTAGCATCCAGGTCACCTG
This sequence comes from uncultured Bacteroidia bacterium, assembly GCA_964560095.1. Classification (GTDB taxonomy): domain Bacteria; phylum Bacteroidota; class Bacteroidia; order J057; family J057; genus JANQTF01. The sequence continues at coordinate 17,880 of CAZLKP010000013.1, read as the reverse complement.
TGAGAGACAGAATGGCCTCCAGATTGTAAATACCCTGGACAGAGAAGTCGGCAGTGGTCGTTACGACTACGTCCAGTGTGTCAAGCACTGGAAGAATGCCGGAGTTGACAGGTGGAGATGTGAAAGTCTGGGTAGCAGGGCCAGTTACATTTACCGTAACAGTCAATGGATTGGCAGAAAAGTCCAGAGGTACGGCTCCATCGTTTCTCACCTGTACAGTGATTGCTTCTGATGAAGTCAAACATGCTGGTCCATCAGGCAGAACAGCTGCTGCGCTTGCGTCGGTCGTCACTGGCTGAAAGATGCTAAAATCATCCACCGCGACGTCTCCCAGCGTTCCTACTTTCTCAGCAACGAACCCTACCTGGATAGTCTGACCTACCCACGGAGTCAGATCGGCAAAGGCCTGTAACCAGGGATCGGTTTCTGCCGTTTGCTGCTGGCCACTCAGGGTCCAGAGCGTTGTGTCCTCCCCTGTGGAGGATCCATTCTTCACCACAAAACTGAGTGGTCCGCAAGTGCTGCCAAACATGTGGTAGAAGAACGAAGCTTGAGGAGTGTTCACAGTCGACAGGTCAATACATGGCGAAAGCAATTCATACGTAGACCCT
>CAZLKP010000013.1:10709-17259 GCA_964560095.1 uncultured Bacteroidia bacterium | reverse complement strand
TGACACCACCCGTGGTATTGTCATCGATAGGACCTGTATTAAATGTGTTCTGCACCCCATCAGTTTCTACGATCCATCCCTCAGACGTTCCCGCAGTCACCGGCGTTCTATACCATCCATTTGCGAAGGTACCGGGGAATCCAGCTGTAAATCCTTCAAAATCTTCTGTGAAGGGGAAGGTGGCTGTTGGCAAGGTTTCAACCCCATTCAGCAGCGAATCATTGGAAGAATCACCATCCCCTGTCATCGACACTGAAGCATCAAACGCATGAAATCCCAGCGCAGAGAGGTCGGCAGTGGTCGTGACGACCACCTCAATGGTATCCAGCAAGCCGAGTGTGCCGCTGTTGATGGTGGAGGAGGTAAATGTACCCGTAGATGCCCCGCTCACATTGACGGTGGCAGCAAACGGATTGGCTGAAAAGTCCAGCACAGTGGCTCCCTGATTCCGGGCCTGAACAGTGATGGTTTCTGCAGTTCCGAGACATGCTTGCCCTATCGGAGACACACTCACGATGGCCAGGTCTGTTCCGGCAGGTTGGTAAACCGACACATCATCAATGGCTATGTCACTGGTGGTGCCGTTTTTCACACCTACCCATGCGAGCTGAATGATATCTCCTGACCAAGGTGTCAAGTCTGCGATCACCTCATTCCACAGATCAGTCTCGGAGAATTGCTGCTGCCCAGAAATGGTCCAGATCGTGGTGTCATTGCCAGTAGGACCACCACCTTTCACGACCAGACTAAGAGATCCGGTGGTCGCACCAAACATGTGATAGAAAAAGGACACCTGAGGGGTCGTGGCACCAGTCAAATCCAGACAAGGCGTGTACAGTTCGTAGGCAGAACCAGTCAAACCTGCGGAGGACTCGATATACATATAAATTTGGCCGCCCAGGGTGTTGTCATCAATCGGACCGGTGTTAAGGGTATTCTGGACACCATCAGATTCTACCAACCAACCTTCCGTGGTACCGGCACTGGAGCGGGTCCAACCGTTGCTCAGCGTGCCTGGGAAGCCCGGAGTAAATGTTTCAAAGGTTTCGACAAAAGGGGAACCGGAGGCCACAGCGATGGACGCATTGATGATATTTGCCGTGGACATGGTATCGTTAGCCAGATTCGCATCCGGGCCACCAGTAGTAAATTCCACATATCCATCAAATGAATACAGACCACCTGTGCTCATATCGTAGGTGGTTGTCAGTGTCACCGGCATGGAAGATCCGGGCACCATGGTTCCTGAAGTGATCGTCGTCTGGAAGGTCTGCGGATTCGGACCAGTCACATTGACTGTTATTTGTGCATTGTTTGTTGCAAAGTCGAGGGTATCAGATCCAAAGCTGAACAGCGTGGCAGTCACCTCTTCATTGGGACCAAAACAGTCTGAATTGGCTGTGTTCGGGGAACTCAGCGAGGTAAGAGCCAGATCCTTGGGGCCGATGATCAGCGGCAAAGCCTGGTTGTAGGTGGCTGTTATCTCCGCAGCCGTTAACGCCCGGTTGTACAGTCTGAATTCATCCATCAATCCCCCCGGGCTCAGGCCTGTACTGGAGCCCTGTGCGCCCACCTTGAACGGACCAGTACCCGTAACAGTCAGTCCAGGAGTCTGAGGAACCGTGTTATTGAGCACACCGTCCACATAGGCTCTGATTTCGTTGGTCGTTCCGTCATAGACAAAGTGAATCATATTGGGCGCTGTGGTAGCTGCCCCGGTAGCCGTCACATCGGTTATTCCGGTTCCGCGAAGCATCCAATTGTTCGCACCTGCCACACCGTTGGTAAAACAGCGGAAATTCCCAGCTGTGTTATCGCCAAAGATGTAATACAGAATGGTGCTGGGCTGAATATTACTGGTCCAGAAAGCAATGGTCCAGTCGCCGGTTAAGTTAGTGGGCCAGCCCGTATCGACAAAGTCGGAGGCAGAAGAGCCCCCGGTTCCGGTGAGGGCATTGCCAAACAAACCGGTAGGGCCCTGCGTCAGGCCACCCTGAATGGTCGCAGGGTTGGTTCCCACTGGCTGGCTCGCCAGATTAGGAACGGTAGTACCCGGCCCATCAAATTTGTAATACATGAGTTCCGGAACACCTTGTGCCCAGGCAACGCTAATGCCCAGGAACAAGCAGCACAGAAATAGGTAAATTTTCTTCATTTTGAGGAATTTTTGGTATGGATCTGATATGAGCTTGTCGCTACAAAAAGAGGAATTATTCCCAAAGCTTCTCTATGATTCATAGGGAAGAAAAAGTGTGAAAAATATCAGTTATGAGTGTGAGGAAAAATAAATACGGGAGGGAGTGAGAGCCCAAGAGGCCTGGCATTGTGATTGACTGGCAAGGGAAAAGCCATCTTATGAAAGATCCTTAACTGGAATTGAAAACCTAGAAGTACGGAATTTACTCAACCGGCACTCCAAAATCAAATCCTAATTTTTTATCCTGAGGGGGGGTACCTGGGCAGAGGCATAGCTGATCAGTGATCCACCGGCTTTAGTGTAAACGTAAAGGAGGTCCCTTCTCCCAGCTCACTCGACACGGAGATGGTTTCTCCGTGGAGTTTCAGCAGGTGTTTGCAGATGGCCAGGCCCAGGCCGGTGCCGCCGGTTTCGCGCGAACGGCTTTTGTCAACGCGATAAAATCGACGGAAAATTTTATCCAGGTGTTCAGGCTCCATGCCCGGTCCGTCATCCGAAACAGTGACTTCCACTTTTTCGCCCTTTCGCCCCAGCTCAATTCGGATCGCGCCCTTCGGATTGCCGTATTTGATGGCATTATCCACCAGGTTGGTCAGCACCTGCTGGATGCGCTCCCGGTCGGCCAGCACCTGCTGATATTCCAGCCCATTGGCCTCAATTTCGCAGGTGATTTCGCGGTTCTTGCGGGTAAATTTCCGCTCCAGAGAATCCACCACGTCGGTCACCAGCTCAAAAATCACAAACTTCCGAATCCGGGTTTCGATCTCCCCGGATTCTGCCTGTGTGATCACCAGCAAATCCTCCACCAGATTGGCGAGGCGATCAGAATTCTTCATCGCCTTTTTGAGAAACTTGTTCCTGACCTTTTTGTCATCTACCGCTCCATCCATCAGGGTGTGAATGAATCCCTGGATCGCGAAAATCGGGGTCTTCAATTCGTGAGAAACCTCCCCCAGAAATTCCCGGCGAAAGGCTTCGAGGTCTTTGAGCTTCTTGATCTCCCGTTGATTGACCAGCTGAAGGCTTTTGAGGCGACGAAACACCAGATACTCCAGCACGGCCACCAGGGTGAGAAAGGTGACAAAGAAAAATACCAGAATGGAGGTGAGAGAAATGCCCTGACTGCCCAGATCCAGATAGACCAGAATCCCGAATACCGCACTCAGGCCCAAGGCCAGATAGAGGGAAACCTGAATAGAGGAGGGGAGCTTGGGCTTCATGATTCGGCGAGAAATTTATACCCGACGCCTTTGACTGTTTGAATATAATCGTTCCCGATCTTTTCACGAAGCTTTCTCACATGTACGTCGATGGTTCTGTCCACGACGTACACATCTCCCCACACTTTTTCTAGCAGCTTCTCCCGCCTGAATACTTTTCCCGGATTGGAAGCAAGAAAAAATAACAACTCAAATTCTTTGCGGGGAAGATTCAGAACCTGATCGTCTTTGGTCACCAGATACTCATCTTTGCGAATCACCAGATCATGCACTTCCAAAACCGCCTCTGGTTCGTGCTCGCTGTCACGTCTGAGGATGGCTTTGATTCTTCGAACCAGTACCCGCGGCTTGATGGGCTTGAAAATATAGTCATCGGCTCCGGCATCAAACCCCGCCACCTCTGAATACTCCTCAGAACGGGCTGTGAGAAATACCACAAAGGTCTTTCTCAACTCAGACACTTCCCGAATCTGCCTGCAGACTTCAATCCCATCCATTTTGGGCATCATGATATCAAGCAGAACCAGGTCGGGTTTGTACTTTCTGGCCATTTTTACTGCTTCCTCCCCATCAGTCGCCACTCGTACCTTGTACCCTTCCCGCTCAATGTTGTATTGAAGCAGCTCCAGGATATCAGATTCGTCGTCAACGATTAAGATTGTGTTTGATTCCATATCTCGGTTAACCCAAATATAGTGGAATATCCAGACACCATGCAGATGCTTTTTTTCCAACTTCGGATTTTCACCTGGCTGAATCATACAACCGTGGCTCTGCTCTCTGCTGCCGAAGGCGCCCTTCCATCATCCGTATTCTTCCGCTAAGATAGGCCTCCATCCGCCGACTTCCCGGATACAGGTCCAGATATTGGCTCGCATACCGGGCTACAGAGGTATCATTCCAGCCATCCAGCACCGAGATGACGGTTGCCAACAACTCCTGGTGGAAGGCACTTCCCGGTTCAGCCCGACTCAGCAGGCTGTCAATTCTGCGATCACGGATCGCCGGAGCTGCCCAGGTAGCCGACCGATGCTGAAGATCCAGCCAGGTTTCCATGCCTTCACGAAGACCCGGATAATTTGCAGCTGATGGCCCAAGGTCAGTCAAAACAGCCTGAAAGTAGTCGTTAAACCATTCGAATGCCCCTTGCTCGGAATATTTCCCATAGTCTGGCAGAAAAGGCGGATGCAAACGAAGCCGATATTCATCTGCCAAAAAAGCATCAGCCATGTACAGCGAATCCATCCAATCCTCCAGCCGACTATATTCGGTGAGCGTTAGGGAAGCGTAATCAAGGTAACTGTTGGGATTGTCGTCTTCCAGGTTGATGATGGCCATTTTCCATGTGCTTGTGACGGCCTGTGATATCCGGAGAAATGCCTGCTCGGTCTCAATCCATCTGTGATGGGCGGAAGGCAAGAGAGACAGCAGCCCCTGGGCTGCCAACTGCCCGGAAAAGGTCACCAGTTCTCCAGGAGCCAGAAAGACCTTCGTGAGCTGATTGGGCGCCACCCCCAGATAATACCAGCCCTGATCCAGAGAGTCCATGGTCAGTGCCCACGACAGGGAGTCACCCTGCTGCCCCACGGATGCAGACGCCAACTGATCACGGCTCAGGCCATTCACCTCATACAAAAAGATGGAATCCGTGTCTGAGCCTGCTGCGTTCCCTTCCAGCCGAACGCCTCTGGCAGGCGGGGAAGACTCGCAGGCCAACATCAAACTCAGGAGAAAAATAATCAGGCGGGACATGGACAATCGGTTAACATAAATCTTTGATTTAATTACCCAAATCATTCACGCCCCTCCAAATCAGGCGATCAATAATTCCCCTACACACAGGATAGTGCCGGCATCGCGATCGCCAGCACCACCGCGGCAAAGGCCAGTAAAGAAACCAGGAAGAAAGCCAAAAATCTGCCGGAACCAGCATATCGGGCACAGCGGGCAAACCACCAGCCGGCCAGGCCGGCTGCCAGGACCAGACTGCCAATGCCCCAGACCATCCAGTTGGGCAGACAGTCGTTGAGGAAAAAGGCCACGCCCGTCATGGTAAGCATCATGCTCCACCCCACAGCCAACCCGTTGCAAAGATCCGGTGGACAATTGCGCTTCTTCCCAAGGGATTGCCATAGCCAGACAGTGGCTCCGAAGCCAAGAATGAGAATCAGTAGCACCCAGTAAACCCAGCCGGCAGCCGAACCTTCGGCCTGGGCTGCAGGACATACCAGCCAGGCTCCGCCAGCCAATGCAGCCAGAAAAGCCACCAGTAAAGGCCACCAGCGGCACCAGGGATGTTTGACGGTTTCTGCGGGGATGGTGATCGTTTCTGAGGCATCAGATTCACAAGATCCGGGACCTCCTGCGGTCACCGTCACTGTGACAGGATAATCCTGATCAGCGAGCGCATATTCATGAGTCGCAGAAGGCCCGGTAGTCTCTTCCGAATCGGAACCATCGCCCCAATCCCAGCGATAGCCATTGGCTGATCCTGCATTCAGGGTCAGGCTGGCCGAAACGAGATAGTAGCCATTGCTCATTCTGCCAGAAAGCTTCAGTGGCCCCAGCTCCGGACAGGGAGTCGAGCCATCCACGCTGAGCTCCACACTTTGTTTGGCGCTGCAATTGCCCGGTCCGGTAGCGCTTACCTTTACCTCGATTCCACTTCCGGCAGATCGGGAATACGCGTGAATGACTTCTGGATCGGAAGTGGTGACTTTCTGACTTCCATCACCAAAATCCCATTCCCAGGATTTGGGTACTCCCTGAATTGTGAACGGAATGAACCCAATCGAAACAGTGGTTTCTGTCTCAGAAGCCGTGTAGGTATCGATTCGTGAAATAATCGGACAGACAGGTGCCCCGTCCACCACAATATTTACCGAAGATTCTGCAGCACAACAGCCGGGACCATACGTTTTTACCTTGACGGTAAATGGCTGGTCCTGCTCTGCCCATCTGGGGTATTCATGCCTCACCGTGTTGGTGGTGGTGGCTTTGGCGTTCCCGTCACCAAAATCCCATTCATAGGAATCTGCATGCCCGGATACTGGAACGGTAAACTCAAAAAGAATGCTGGTATCTTCGATCTTTTCCTTCTCAGCAACAATGGGCTGAAGAACAGGACAGCCCG
>CAZLKP010000013.1:0-10699 GCA_964560095.1 uncultured Bacteroidia bacterium | reverse complement strand
ATCACGTCTGTAAAAGCCTGGCCGTCTGCACATTCACCTGGCCCCTGAATGGTAACAGAAATTCTGACTGATTGAGTCTGGCCAGGCAATTCTTTGTACACATGAGAAGCCGAAGGGGTGGTGGTTTCTGTAGGTGCTGAGCCATCTCCCCAATTCCAGATAAAGAGGGCCGGTTTTGGCTCACTCACTTCTACTGTTGCATCGACGGTAATTCCGTCTCCATCTGCTTTTTGCACTTCAGCCTTGAGTTTTCCGGGGATCGGGCACCATGGACCAATAGCAACGATTCCGTGGGTGGCGCTTTTACAATTGCCGGGCCCATCGGAATGGAGGACCACACTGTATTGAACTCCTTCACCGGCATTGCGCTTAAAGCTATGAGTCGCTCTTGTAGTGGTAGTGGTTTCTTCCTGGCTACCATCCCCCCAATTCCAGCGGAAGGATATGGGATCTGGTCCCTGGTATTCTGCCACGAAAGAAAAGCTTTGCTCATCTGCATTGATTTCGCCGGGCACCACCTGCAGCTTACTGAGGACTGGACAAGGAGGCGTGGGTACCAGAACCTGTTCCTGGATACTCGCCTCACAGGCGTCTGGGCCGGCAGCCAAAACGGTAATGGTATGTTCGATCTTTTCTCCGGGTCTCACTGCATAGTCGTGAGAACGGCTGGTTTCAGTCCCACTACTGGTTTCCACTGGAGAGCCATCTCCCCAATCCCAGGAGAGGGATGCAGGGGCAGGGCCAGAGATAAATACGGTCGCTGTTATGGTAGAAAAGTTCCCTTTTCCTTTTACCCAATTGATGCTAAGGTCTGAAATCACGGAACATACGCCGGGAACTGTAACCGGAACGGAAGCCTCGCTGGAGCAGATTCCTGGGCCATTGGCGATAGCTGTGATGGTAAATTCTTTCTGGTTACCCGCAGGCCGCTGGTAGTCATGGGAGGTGGAACTTCCTGAAACCGTTTCTTCCGGGCTGCCGTCTCCCCAGTTCACAGTCCAGTTGTCGGGGGCGAATCCTGTGGAAGCCAGCGACAGATCTACCTTTGTTGTGCTTTCCTGTATGGTATCCAGTCTGGCGGCGATGGAAGGCACCGGGCAGGGTCCGGGAATCAGGACAGTAATGGTCCCGCTGCTTTGGCAGGAAGTTCCCGGGCCGTTTACCGTGACTGTGACGACGAGCTCTTTTGGCCTGCCTGGTTCCGGAGTAAATCCATGGCTGATCTGATCTGAACTGCTGGTTTCAACAGGCGAGCCATCCCCCCAATTCCATTCGTATGAGGCAGCCCCCTCCCCTTCAAACTCCACAGAAAACTCCACGACAAATTTGTCTCCATTTATTTCCCCTTCACTGGCGACAATGCTCTTTATGACAGGGCATGGTCTTGGATCTACCAGTAGTGGGATATCATGGTCGCTGCCACAAGTACCGGGACCGATGGTGGATGCTTTGATTTTGAACAGTTTCTGCTCGGTGCCCCGATCATAGCGATGGGTGGCATTGGGCACGGTGGTTTCTTCGATTTCGGAACCGTCATCCCAATTCCAGTGATATTTCATCCCATCCTGATAGGGGCCAGAAAGCGACACAAAGGCCATTGCATGCGTGTCATTGGGATAGGTAACTTCTGACGGGCCTGCATGCATGACAGGACAAACTCCCTGCGCGACAAAGTCATCTGTTTTTTCAGAAGCACAGTCATCGGGGCCAATCGCAGAGACTTTAACGATATAAGTCTGGTCGACACCGGAAGGGCGCAGGTACTGATGTGTGGCGGCGGGGTCGTTGGTTTCTTCCAGCGGGCTGCCATCATCCCAGTCCCAGGTAAAGCCACGGGCAGGACCATGATTGAGGGTAGCCTGAGCCTGGACGGTAACATGGGTCTGTGTCGTCTCAGTGGCTACAATGGTCAAAGACGTAAGATCAGGGCACTCTCTGGTAATTTCCATCGATTTGCCTGAAAATGGATACTGAGATCGGGATGGTTTGAAATTGACGATAAAGGTCCAGCCATCTTCTCCCTTTTTACGCTCATCCATCATGTTGGACCGAGGAGGACCAGAAAGATCCTTCATTTCCCAATCATCTACCAGACAGTGATCGCCGGATCTGAGTCCAAACCCTTTTGAAGCATCGGCTGCCACACCAAAAATGTGAGAAATGTCAACTTTCTCTTGGCCTACGGAGGAAATTCTCTCGCAATAGTATCCGCCGAGAATGGTAAAAAACCGGTTGGATTCTCCTTTTTGCCGAAGCTCAGTTACTTCAAGCACAGCACCGAGAAGGTCTGCGGGATGAAAATCATGAGGGCTCACACCTTGCCTCGACGTAAAAATCACGCCATAATCATCAAAACCCGATCGTTCAATTGGTCCAGAGCGAATGTGGTTTCGCTCAAAGGGCAGTGGTTGGTTGGGTCGTAACAGAGGGTTAGCCATACAGTTGCTGAATTAAGGATGGAGAAAAGGGAATGCTATGGTAGACGGGAAAGCACGGGTCATTCAACTATTCAATATATCAAAAAGAATGATGATCCTGGACCTTCCTGAGAATGAGTGTTGTTTGTTATGTATGTCGGTGATTATGCAAGACGGACAAATTCCGGTTTTTGCACGTTAGGCTTTGCTCTTTTTCAAACCAAACCATGGTGAAAGATACCTTTGCTGCCCTACCTTAGCGGGTATCCGGGTCCAGGTCCCTTCTTGGCACCGGGATACATGAAGCAAGGTTCGGGGTGAATTCCCTTCAGGAATGGTTCTGAAACGGGTAATTTTGGGTTGGATGAGGCACCCTGATATGAACCCTGGATATTCTGCTGCTCACCTTGCCGATCAACACATCAGAACATGGCTTTCCGAGCGATCCGCAGATCTGGATCGCAGGTCTGAAGCTGCACACGACATGCTTCCGCAGGTGGGGCTTCCGGTCCGATTTATGCGTAGGTTCAGAAGTAGCGATGAAGACCCTTTTGAAGTGGCAGTGTTTTGTATCAGCGCTTCTATTTTGTTGCTTCAGGTGACTGGGACCATCAAAGTGACCTACGCCCGGGAGCTAATCCCGCTATTCCAGCAGGCCAATCCATGCCAGGGCGACCGCAAACCCCATGTGATCCTCGACTTTTCAGGCGTCAACCACGTGGCCTATCAGGCCCGCAAGCAGGTCATGCTGTCGATTCATGTGCTCCGGAACAAAAGCAGCAAAATCTGGATGATTGGATCAGATATCATGCAGACGCTCACCAATATGCATCAGAAGATGTATCCGGCGTCATCTTCACAGATTGAACAGACTCACTCCCTGGTCCAGGCGATTCAATCAGCCATCGATATCAGGAGTCGTTCCCAGGAAACCTCTCTCATGTTCCCATTTGATTCATCGGAACAATCCTCCGACCGCACATCTCCCGCTCAGCTGCGGGCACTGCTCAATAGCGCTCCAGACCCCATTTTCTCTCTGGATATCGAAGGAAAGTTTCTGGATACCAATGATGCAGGGCATGCGTTTTTCCATCGCATTCTCGACAACACCTTTATCCCGGGTGTCAGCCTGGAGTCGGTGTGGCCATTTTTCTCAGATGACAAGTGGGCAGATGTACTGTTTGATCTGCGACAGGGAAAAGCCTGGGAGGGTCACATTGAGCACATTGATCATTCTGGGCAACATCACGTTTTTCAGACCAGCTTTACGCCTTTTCAGCAGGGGGAGAAGGAGATGAACGGGATTTCTCTGTTTTTGCGCGATATAACCAAAGAAAAAACCGCCGAACGGGAAGCGAAGTACCAACGGGAACTGATCGACTCCATCAGCTATTCCATCCAGGAAGGTTTGTTTCGAAGCTCCCCTCAAAAGGGAATCATGTTTGTGAATCAGGCGTTCGTAGAAATGTTTGGGTACGAATCCATTGACGAAGTACTGAAGCTAGATCCCTATGAGCTGTATGTTGACAAGGGGAGGCGAGATGATTTTGTCAGGATTGTTCGAGAGAAACATTCCTTCATCAATGAAGAGGTGCATTTCCGACGCAAGGATGGCTCTACTTTCTGGGGCTTGATCAGTTCGCTCAGGAAAACCGATGCCAACGGCCTGGTGTATCACGACGGTGCCATCCGGGATGTGACTGTGCTTCGGGAAGCCCAAACCCGCCTCCAGGAGAAAAACGAAGAGCTGACCAAGGTCAATCGCGAACTGGATGCATTTGTGTATCGGGTGTCGCATGACCTCCGGGCACCATTGGTGTCTTTGTTGGGCCTCATTTCCATCATGCGGCTGGAGTCATCCCAGGACAAGCAACAGCGATATCTCACCCTGATGGAAAAGAGCATAGAAAAGCTCGACCATTTCATCAATGAGATCATGAACTATTCCCGCAATGCCCGAATTTCCCTTCATACAGAGCCCATCGCCCTAAGAGACTTTACCACAGAAGCGATCGAATCTCTCCGATACAGCGAGAAGGGAACCCTCAACATCCTGAACAACATCCCCGGTGATCTCATCCTGCATTCAGACCCTCAGCGCCTCTCCCCCATTGTCAATAACCTGATTTCAAACGCCATCCGTTACCGTGATCCGAAAAAAGAGGAACAACGAATTATCCTGATAGCCCAAGCGAAAGAACGGAGCATCCAGATCCGGATTGAGGATAACGGAATCGGGATTGAGGAGGAGCACCTTCCGCACATTTTTGATATGTTTTACCGGGCAAGCCGCCACTCCGAAGGGTCAGGGATCGGGCTTTACATCGTGCAGGAAACCATCAGTAAACTCGGCGGAACAATTGAAGTGGAATCCACCCCGGGTGCCGGGACTGGTTTCAACATTTCCCTTCCTCAGCACCCCGAAACCCTCTTGTAGAAGGATCTGTGAAAGAGGATCTTTTCTTAGCTTCAGTCCTGATTATCATTTGTCAAACGAACCCATAGCTGCATGGCGAAGGGTAAGAAAATCGCATTGGGTCTTCTGGTCGTGCTGATTATCATCCAGCTTATCCGCTCGCGAAGAAATGAAAACCCTGAGACCGGAAACGACCTTCAGGCGGTTTATCAAGTGCTGGATGACATAGAGAAAATTCTCAAGCTTGCCTGTAACGACTGCCACTCCATCCAGCTCCCCGTGGCCAATCCTCTTTGACTTTTGGCCTTCGACTTCCTAAAACCTCACCCGATAGCTGTTAGTGCTCAGGTTGCCGGCCTGGTCGCGAATGGAAATCTCCAGTGTATGCCAGCCCGCCGACGGGCGTCGTTCCCATTGGTACGTGATGGTGCCGGTTCGGTAATCATATTCAAAGAGCAGCCATTCGCCATCCAGTGTGCCGTTAATGGTGTAATGATCCACGCCGGAGAAATCATCCTCAAGTGCCAGCTTGATGCGATCCTGGTTAGCGGAAAAGATGCCATTGTGCATAAAGTTGACAGGTGTGATCTCTGGCCCACGGGCGTCTTCCATGAGACAGAATTCGCCAAACTCCAGACTGGAACCCAGGATTTCGCCCCGGTCTCCTTGTGAAGCTCCCATGTATTCCCATTCATTGCCGTCTTTGCGGGCCACCACCAGCTTGCCTCCCGACCAGTCTTCGGGAGGTCTTAGCCCTACTAGAAATGGCTCAAACACCGGCACATTCGATGAGCCGATCCGATATACATCACTCAGAGCCTCTGCAGGCCCCGGATAAAACTCCATCTCCAGGGGGACCCGCTCAAACATACTTCTGTATGGCACAAACAGCTGCAGGTCTCCGAATTCAACGAAATTATTCTGAAATGGCTGCAGTTCTTCGCGAAAATGGAAGGCCTGCGCCCACTGACCGATGTCATCCTGGATCAGATTGGGAAAACGATAGCGGTCCAGACCGATCAAAAACACCATTTCCTCCCCATCCATATAGGCCGGCATGATTCGCTCCTTGTCACCGTAGATCGTCTCTATCACCAGACCGCCCCGGTAGCTGGCATGGGCTTTTACAGCTTTGATTACAAGAACATTCCCACGGACTTCATACTCGATCTTCGCTTGGTTGTAATAGCGGGGAGTTGCAGGAAAATTAGTCCCCTGGCCACGTCTGATCCGTCCAGAGACAGTGGTGGTATTTCCATGGAAATCCTTGAGCACCAACCTGAAGGTGTGAATGTCACCATCAATCAGACTGATAAATCCCTGATCTACCAGTGGACGATTGGCTGGAAATCGGTTACCGGGCTCCACGTAGGCGCGCTGCAGCTTGCTCCGCGTGTCGCGATAGTGAGCATAGTCCACATGCACATTGATATAGCGCTTTTCGTCAAAGGCATATCGCTCCAGCGCATATTCGTGAACCAAGAGATCGTCCAGATACAGAGAGGCATAATTGATCCCGCAATGATTCCCGGCGGAATTGAGCAAATCATAGGCTTCATACTCGACGCCAATGCGTCCATTCACCTCAATGATTCCATCAATCCGGTATTGGCCATTGCTGCCGATCGGCTGAAACACTGCTTTTTCAAACAGCCCGTTGACCCGCGAATCTATGTCCACCGGGTCCAGGGCGACCTGCTGCAGGACAGGCGGGCGGGTATCGGCGATGTGGCGTTCATACCACCACAACGGATTCATGATCCGCTCTTGCGGATCCCGGATTTCAAAATGAAGATGAGGGCCCAGCGACCCACCGGAATTACCGCTCCAGGCAATCAGATCCCCCCGAGAGAAGGGGATCTCATCCTGTCCCAGATACAGATCTTGGGCAAACTGTTTGCTCGCATACTGCTTATTGCGGAGGTATCGCTCTACCTCCGGAGCAAACCGGGACAAGTGTCCGTACACACTGAAATTGCCATCTGCATGTCTGAGATACAGGGCATTACCGTAGCCGTAGGGGCTGACATAAATCCGGTACACATATCCATCCTGTATGGCTCTGACGATTGCACCCGATCGGCCGCCGGTTTTTAGATCAATCCCGGAATGAAAATGATTGCTTCGCAACTCTCCGAACGTACCGGAAAGGGCCCGGTGCTTCTCCTCCAGCGGAAACGTATAGGTAGCCAGTTCCGGATGTGCTGCACACAACACAGCCAACAGGGCCACTGCCGGGAAAAGCCGAAAGAAGCGCTTAACGAACATGGAAATCGAGCATCTTTTTGTCCCCCAGCCAGGCTTCGAGGTGATCACCGATGGCTAATGGCCCCACGCCTTTAGGGGTGCCGGTAAACACCATGTCTCCCTTTTTGAGGGTGATGTAGTGAGTGATGTAGGATACGAGTTGGGGGACGGAGAAGATCATGTCTTTGCAATGACCTTCCTGGCGGATGTCTCCATTGATGGCACAGGTGAATGTAAGGTTCTCAATGGCCGGGAGAGAATCCGGATTCAGAAAATCGGAGACTGGAGCCGCTCCATCAAATCCTTTGGCCAGGGTCCAGGGCCAGCTTTTGGCCTTGATGTCATGCTGAATGTCACGTGCAGTGAGATCAATGCCAAGGCCGATCCCGTCAATGATGTCGGGAATAAACTCCGGATCGACATGCTTGGCCCCTTTAGATATTCTCACCACCAGTTCACATTCGAAATGCAGGTTGTTGGTGAAAGCCGGGTAATAGACATCCTTATTCTCCCTGACAAGTGAAGAATCCGGCTTGAAAAAGATCATGGGAGAATCAGGAACAGGATTGTTCAGCTCAGCCGCATGCTCCCGGTAATTCCTTCCAACACAGAGAATTTTCATGATACACCCGGATTATTCGCAAAGGTCCTTGGTGAGCATGTTCGTGCCTTCAAAAAGATCTGGCAGTTGTACCTGCTCTACCCCGATCACAAAGCCGTCTTCGGGTGTCCACAGATTTACCTGGGTCTCACAATTTTCAAACAGCGAATTTCGGGGACGATCGTCGGGGAGAAAATGAATGTTCCAGGTATTATTTTCCAACAGCACTTCATACTCCCCGGAGCAGGACTCATAGGTGAGGCTACGGGAGGAAAGAATACCCGGCTCAGCACGCCGAAAGAAGTAGGTGCTATCGGTGAGTTGCAGCCGAAATATCTGCTCCTCGTCGCAGTATTCTCCGACGAGGAGAGCCATGACTTCTGTTTCAGGTGGAGGGGTTGGGGTACAAGCCATAGAAGAGATAGCGATGGCCAAAAATCCGAGTAGGTGATATTTCATGTGATGGATTCCACTAGTTTTGTTCGTGGCAAATCTACATAATCAGACGGTTTTATGACGGTTTTTTTCCGCCTTCACCATTGCAATCTCCCGCAGCAGGACTCCGGAAGGGTCGTGCTCGAGTGCATTCCCTACCACCACAACATCGGCCCCAGCATCCCAGATTTCAGCTGCCATTTCTCCCGAACGAATGCCACCACCCACAATTAGGGGAACGGATATTTCAGATCGAACGGCAGTTACCATCGCCGAAGAAACAGCCTGTAAAGCACCACTCCCGCAATCCAGGTACATAAGTCTCAGCCCAAGATATTCTCCTGCCAGTGCGGTGCAGGCGGCAATATCAGGCTTGTCGTAGGGAACAGGGCGTGTGTTACTCATGTAATGCACAGTCGTATCCCGGCCACCATCCACCAGGATATACCCAGTGGATAGCACTTCCAAATTGGACTGCCGGAGCAAGGGGGCTGCCACGACATGTTGCCCGATCAGCAACTCGGGATTTCTCCCACTAATCAGGGACAAAAACAAAATGGCATCAGCCTCCGGATTGATCTGCTGCACGCTCCCTGGAAAAAGAATCGCAGGAAGCCCACTACTTTTGAGCACACCGACCAGATCTCCCCAGCCTTCTGTTGTAGCCAGACTTCCACCGACCAGAAAAAAATCAACCCCAGCATCCCTGGCAGCATCGGCCGTTCGCTCCGCCTCAGCCGGATCGCATTTGTCGGGATCAATCAGCATAGCAAATGCTTTGCGCCCTGCTTGATGAAATTGATTCAGAAAGTCTAGAATCGGGCCTGGCATGAAATCAAAATCTGATGGCGAAAACAGCGCCGGGTTGACAACGGGCGAAAAATACAAAAAACCTGTACAGTCGCGGGCAGCATTCCCTTTCAACCTAACATTAACCCGTAAATTATCACCATCCTCGATATTTCGCCGCCAGCAATCAGCCCCACTTCCGAAGGATTGCCCGAAACAGCCATGCAACCAGGGTGGCCAGGAGAACCTTCAACAACATCCCAGGGGTAAGGTCAGACCACAGGGGCATCACCTTGGCCCATCCCTGTTGCCAGCCATACCAGGGAAGCCCGATCAACAGCACGAGCTGATGCCCGGCCAGAATACTCAGTAACAGCGCCAACCATTGGTTTCCCCACCGGCTGTGGACCATTTGCCCGGTGAGCCAGGCGGCTGCGATAAACCCGATCAGAAAGCCGCCAGTAGGCCCGGCCAGCACCTCCCATCCACCTCGGCCACCGGAAAATACAGGCAACCCGATGGCCCCTAAAAGCACATAGCCGACCACCGCCATGGTTCCGATGGATGATCCCAGCAATACCGGCAACACCACCACCACCAACGTTTGAAGCGTGATCGGAACATCCGCCACCCAATCCAGCTGCACCTGCCCCAGCACACACAGCGCTGTAGTCCCAACACTCCCCCAGGCCCAGGCATTCCACCGGCGATTTGCCATGATCGGTAACCGGGCCGGAATGGTAATTTGTGTGGATTTCATCCCCGAAAATACAATGTCATCTCTATCTTTGTCGCTCGTTCTGCCAAATCTATAAAAGCCATTTGCCATTTTGGCAATGGCACGCATTATGTCCTATGTGAAGCACAACTGGCTTATTCACTCATTTGAGAATAGAGATTTATGAGCAACGAGGAGATCAAACATCCTAAAACCGAAGCCGAAGCAACCGACAACAGCGCTGATCAGCAGCTGAAAGAACATACCCAGGCACAGGAAGAACAGCCACCTCAATCCGAGGCTGATTCTGTGAATCCTGAGCAGCAGGAACCACTGGAGAAAGATTGGGAAAACCCTGAAAACATGGATGAAGCCCTGAAAATGATTGCTTCTCTCCACTTGCAATTGCGGGAAGCCAGGGCAGCGGCCACGCAAAGTGCCGAAAAACAGCTCCGGCTTCAGGCCGAATTCGATAACTTCCGAAAGCGCAAAAATAAGGAGATGAGCGATGCCATTCGCTTCGCCAATCAGGAGCTTATTCTTCAGCTTCTGCCGATTCTGGACAACTTCGACCGCACCCTTGATGCCATTGAAAAGACTGACAATCTGGCAGCCGTCAAAGACGGAATAGCAGTGGTCAATAAAAGTATGCGGCAGACCTTCAAAAAGACGGGGCTGGAGCCCATTGACAGTGTTGGAAAACCACTAGATCCGGAGGTGCACGAGGTGATTACCACAGTTCCTGCGGAGGATGAGGACAAAAAGGAAATCGTCATTGACGAGGTCGAAAAAGGGTATAAGCTCAAAGATCGGGTCATCCGGGTAGCCAAAGTAGTTGTGAGCGAATAAGGAGCTGGCAGTTTTACCTGAAACATTCTTGACATGGCCAAACGAGATTACTATGAGGTTCTGGGCGTCAATAAATCTGCCGGCAAAGATGAGCTCAAGAAAGCTTACCGGAAACTGGCGATTAAATTCCACCCCGATAAGAACCCGGGAAATGAGGAAGCAGAGGAAAAATTCAAAGAGGCAGCTGAAGCCTATGAAGTACTGAGCGATGACGACAAACGGGTACG
>CAZLKP010000012.1:13072-24633 GCA_964560095.1 uncultured Bacteroidia bacterium | reverse complement strand
AGCAAGGGCTGGGTTCCAGGCATTTTGATAGTGCTCAGCCTGGAAAATAGAACTCACGCGCAGCCAGCGGACCGGCTCGAATCCGACAGTCACATTGTAGCGGCCCGGCAGGGCCGTGGTAAAGCTGCCTTCTGTTTCACCCATTTGGACCTGTTGGAGCAGGCTGTCGCCCAGACCTTCCATGCTGATGCTATCTCCCACAAGCAGCGGCGACACATCCACGCCATCAAAGGTGATGTTGGCGGTGGCGTCGTAGGTTCTGGCTAAGCCGGTCCATTTGATTTGCCCTACATCCAGTGCTGAAAATCCCAGCTCCAGTTGGCGAATAGGAGAAAAGATCACCCCAATGTCTGCAGCAAAGCCATGATTCTGCTGGAAAATCGCTGGTGCCACTTCCAGGTTGATGTCCGGGTTCTGGAGATTTACATCACCCAGATCCAAGCCGGAGGCACGGAGTTGGTAGTCGAGATCAAAGGTCCAGGCGTATGTCTCCGGATGGGTGGTCCAGGTGAGAGACTGCCGACTGGTCCCTGCATAACCCACACCGGAAAGGTATTTGAGGCGGCCACCAACACGCACCTTGTTTCCGATGCCGATTTGTCCACCGGCATAGACCTCGTTCCAGGCCATGGTGGTAAATCCGGGGCCTATCTCCATGGCTTCCCCCAGATAGGCAGCGTTGCCATTCCATGCGAGATGGAGGAGGTCTTTGGGGTAGGTCAGGTCCAGGCGGGCTCTGGAATTGACTCCGAGTAGCAACCGGAAATCACGGAGCCCAATGGCCATGTTCAGCAGGTCGGCACGCATTTCTGCCTGAATCCGGTTGCGGTCTCCTAATTGCGGTAGCAGTGCTGCAACGGTCAGGTAGGTGCTATCTTGTCCAGGATATTGCTGAATGAGGTCGCCGAATCCAAACCCCGAGTGCGACACAAGCACAGACGGGGATGGCAAGGCGACGGATACAGTCCCGCCATCGGAAGCAGCCGGATTGAGCTGCATGGTCTGCATGGACCGTGGCAGGAAGAACGGCGATAGTTCGCTCTGCGCCAGCAAGACTGGGCCAGAGCCAAGGAGCATTACGCCCAAAACGATCCACCGGAATATTTGCTTCTGCTTGTTCATAATGAAGGTCAATTGAGGAATAAATCGAACAGGCCTGATTTATTGCGCCCGCACACCAAGCCGAAAGCCGAGTGACTGATCAGAGGTGATGCGAATGGGCTTCGTACCATTGCCTGTGCTACTGACTGTAGCCGTGAGGCGCAGGCCTGAGGCCTGATCCAGCGCCTCCAGCAAAGCTGCGTCGAAAGCCAGTTCGGTCCGCTGGTCTGCCTGGGCAAGGGTGAATCCACCTGCATCCACCTCTGCTCCACGCAGAATCGGTTGCTGGCCATCAAATAATGAATCGGTAGCAACGCCCTGCTGGTCGAGGAGAAACACCTGAAGATCTAGTTCGAGAGGAATTTCGTTTTCAGTGATCAGTAGCACAGCGCCAGAGCGGATCAGGTCGATCATCTCGATGTCAAGATCAATGTCCTGGCTGAATTCAGTTTCGGTGAGCTGAAATGCAAGGGCTGCTTCGGTTTCCACTCTGACTGCAACACTGTCTTCATCTGTCATGAATCCCTCGCCGGGCTGATCGTTGGGAAAAGCAACGATCGTTGCCTGATACATCATTCCCTGCGGGACGCCCAAATCCAGCAGTTCTACGATGTTAGAATTGGCTGGATCTACAGAAAAGCGGGTGTCAGCCCATGTTCCTGGTGTCGTTGGGAGCGTGAGCGATGCGCCTTCTTCGAAAGGAGAAAAGGCGAGATCATGAGGGTTTAGGTCTTCATCAAAAATTCCGAAAGAAGGAAAGGAGAAGGCGTTTGGAATTCCCACCTGAGATTCGACTATGAACTCTAGTTTGGGCTCCGTGAGGGTAAGGTTGGAAAAATCAATGCCCAGGTCTGCCTGAAAATTGAGTGTGTCCGGATCCATCTCAATGGTCGTCTCAGGAAGTCTCCCTTCGAAATAGGAAGATGCCAGTCCGCTAAAACGGAGAGTCGCCTGGTCGACACCCGCAGGGTCGTCGTTATCGACAAAGTAAGCTGAGTAAGACATGGCTACTCCGCCCTGGTCGGGCTGAAAGCTGTATCCATTGAGATCGATTTCGCCCTCAAATGTCCCTGTTCCATCCAGGACAATGGGGATGATGGCTTCCTGATCCAGGTATTTCACGTCGCTAAGACGGAATTCTACCCGAACAGCCCGTGCATGGGAGGAGGTGATCTGGTAGCTCATGGTTCCTGCTTTCAGATCTAGGCGGCTAACTCCTTCCAGGGGGAATGGGAGTTCGATGCTGTTCTCGATGAAGGGAACTTCAAAGTCCGGGATCTCCACCAGGTCGGGCATGGCCCAGGACGCCAGTGGAAATTCAGCCCGAAATACCAGCGTTCCATCTTGTTCGACGTCTAAGTAGTCAAAGTCTTCTAATTGGTTGATGGCCTGGCCTACTGTTATCGAACCTTTGGCAATCGGTGCGGCAATTTCACCGTTCCATTCAGGAGTCTTGAGCTTTGAAATATCCTCTTCGAGGCTACACCCTTGAAACAAGAGAAGGGCCAGGGCGATAAGTATCCATTGTTTTGTCATAAGAATCGTTGTTCGTCTGCTTTTGAGTCTGACAAAGCTGAGCTGGAACTACGAAAACATGAAATTAGTTTTATGGAAAATTCAACATTTCGAAAAATAGGAATAATTATGCATTGTTTATTCTATGGGCGTTCCGGCAGGGATTGTAAAAAGAATAAAACGCTCTTCAAAGGTCTGGTCCATCGTCAATCCTGCGAAAAGCTTTCATCCCCAAGCCGCCGGAGGCTTCTGCTTTGGGCCTGAAATCATTATCTTAATGGTTCAACATATCCGACAATCTGCATTCGCTATGCCTACCGGAATTTGCCTTAATAAATCAATCGCTCCCTTTGTCCCGGATGCTGGAAATCCCTGGGATACCGGCAGGGTGCGGCACCTGTATCGTAGAATTGGCTTTGGAGTTGTGCCATCAATGCTTGAGTCCGTTCTTCAGTCTGATCCATCTACCCAGGTTGATCAGCTGGTGGATGAAGCCCTTGCCAGGCCCCTATCTCCCGACCCGGAATGGGGGAATCGCACCATCTTTGACTACGATACTCCTAATGGGCGGGATTTTGACCTGATTTTCACGCATTATTTCGAATGGGGTTACGACCTGTTGATCGAGATGATCGGCGGCGGTCTTCGGGAGAAAATGGTTTGTGACAGAGTTTGAGGGCTATGGCTCCACACCAGCATTGCTCCATTATCACAAGCTCATGCAGACATATGCCCTGGGAAATTTCAAGGATTTTGTGCACGCTGTGGGAATCAGTCCGGCTATGCTCATTTATCTCAACGGGGAATACAGCACCAGACAGAGTCCCAATGAAAATTATGCCCGGGAACTCTACGAGCTATTTACCCTCGGTCAGGATAATGGCTACACCCAGGAAGATATTGTAGAAACAGCACGGGCCCTCACTGGCTGGTACAACGACGATCATACCTCCGGTAAATTCGATGCCATTCTGCACGATCACGACAGCAAAACCATCTTTGGCCAAACCGGAAACTGGGGCTATGATGAGGTGATCGACATCCTGTTTGAGCAGCGGGGGGATCTCATCGCGAGCTACATTTGCTCAAAGCTCTATCGGTTTTTTGTGTATGAGGAAGTCAATGATCAGATCGTGGGCGAGCTGGCCAACACCTTGATGCAGAGCAACTGGGAGATTGCGCCGGTATTACGACAACTGTTCAAAAGTCAGCACTTTTTTGACCAAGAGGCAACGGCCATCCAGATCAAAAGCCCGATCCAACTGATCGCTCAGCAGCTGAATGAACTGGAGGTTCCGTACGAATATTACGGGCTTGAATATTTCTGGGGGGTGACTAACCTGGGGCAGCAGTTGTATGACCCTGTGGATGTGGCTGGGTGGCCCGGGCATCGCAAGTGGATCAGCACCAGTCGCTTGTCGGACCGCTGGCGGGTGATGGAGTATGTGCACTACCTCGCGGCGGAAAATCACGGCAGCCATCTCAGGGCCTGGGTGAAAGATATTTCTCCCAGCGAAACAGACCCGGAGGTCATCACCCAGGCGGTCATTGATCAATTGTTTCCTCGGGGGCTGGAAAACCCGTTGGCCTATAACCGGGCTGCGATTGTATTCCGGGGCGAAATTCCCACCAACTATTTCGACAACGGTAGCTGGAACCTGGATTGGCCCCAGGCCACCTGGCAGATATTCAACCTGCTCAACCATCTCGCACGTTTACCTGAATTCCAACTCACATGAGTAAGAGACATATTCCCCGAATTCGCAAAGGAAGCCGTCGGCAGGACGGTCATGCCCATGAGCAAGAGCATCGCAGCTACGGCCGTCGGACATTTCTGCAACAGTTGGGCATGTTCGGAATGGGTTCATTCGCCCTGGGCCACATGCCTTTGTCACCGCTCAGTGCCTCTCCGCTCACATTTGCCCTCGACAATGCGTTCGAAGAGCGGATTCTGGTTCTTATCCAGCTAAAAGGCGGAAACGATGGGCTGAACACCATTGTTCCACTGTATGATTACGGCCTGTACAGCCAGCGGAGACCCACCCTGGCCATCCCCGAAAACCAAACCTTCAAACTCAGTAATGCCCATGGGATGCCTCATTTCATGTCGGGGCTAGAAAATCTCTGGGAAACCGGGCAAATGAAAGTGGTGCAATCTGTTGGTTATCAGGATCAGAATCTCTCCCATTTTCGCTCCACGGATATCTGGACCAGCGGTAGTGATGCCAATGTGGTTGATTCCACCGGCTGGTTGGGGCGCTGGCTGGAAAGTGAGTATCCGGAATTCCTGAGCAATCCGCCGGCTAAACCTCCGGCCCTGCAGATTGGCGCAGCTGGTGGATTGACCTTTGAGAGCAATTCGCTCAATATGTCGGTGGCCGTCACCGACCCGGATGAGTTGTATGAGATCGCCCAAAAAGGTGCTCTTTACGACACGTCCAACCTTCCAGACAGCTGCTATGGAGAGGAGCTCACCTTCATGCGGGCTGTGGCGAATAATACATTTTCCTACGCTGGTGTGATCAAGGAGGCCTACGACAATGGGGAAAATAACTTTGCGTATGCCAGCCGTAGCTATCTCGCTGAGCAGTTGGCTTTGGTGGCCCGGCTGATCCAGGGTGGGCTGGGAACGAGGTTGTATCTTGTTTCCCTTGATGGATTTGACACACATGCCGATCAGGCAAGTAACCATCCGAGGCTCATGGAAGAAATGGCCAATGCCATTTCTTCATTCTACACGGATCTGAACCAAGGGGGAATGGATCGGCAGGTGTTGGCGATGACCTTTTCGGAGTTTGGCAGGCGAATTGAGGAAAATGGTTCGCGTGGCACAGATCATGGATCTGCAGCTCCGCTGCTGCTCTTCGGGCCGGGCCTGCAGGGGAATGGTGTATTGGGCACTTGGCCGGATATGCGCAATCCCGATTTGTATGGCAACCTGGCCTTTCACACCGATTTCCGGGAGGTGTATGCAACGTTGCTGGAGCGATGGCTATGCCTGGATGCCTCGCTGGTAGATGGTGTCATGGGACAGACATTTTCCCGGATGGACAGTCTGGGGCTGGCATGTTCAGCAGTACCATCTCCACCTTCCGGGCCTGCTTTTGTGCATCACATCCGCTACCACAGCGACACAGGCGAGACGCGATTGCATGTTTCCCTCCCTGAAGAAGCAACCCTGGAGGTGCGCCTGCTGAATCTGGCGGGGCAGAATGTGCGCCATATTGCGACAGTCACGGAGCGTGCAGGTCTTCACGACCTGCTGATCGATACAGACATGCTAACAGCGGGGATCTACTTGTATCAGGTGGAAACCTTAGGCCAGAGCTTCACCGGGAAGGTGGTGGTGAGGTAGGGTTTAGAAGAACTAAATTTGACGGTTTGACCAGAATTGTCGAAAAGATGCATATTGAATGAATCTATCTCTTTTCTTTCCTCCTGACTCCCGGAGTTTCACACTTGAAGGACCTCCGATTGATCTCGCCATTCCGATGCAGTTCAGCGGCCCGCAACCGAATACATACGGTGTGCCGAGGGCTACCGGGGAGGCGTATGAGGGCGGAGAATTTATCGGAGATGTGCGCCGGGGGGGGAGTTGTAATTTTGAAACCTACACCCTCACCCCTCATTGTAACGGGACCCACACAGAATGTGTGGGTCATATCACCAGCGAACGGATATCTATTCACGAAGTGCTGAAAGAGAGTTTTTTTCCCGCGACGTTGATATCTGTCGAAGCAGTTTCATCGGAGCAAACTCCAGATAGTTACCGCCCTGCAGCGAATCCCGAAGACCGGATGATTACCCGGGCATCGTTGGAGGCTGTACTATCTACTGCGGAACCCGCCTGGATGAACGCATTGATCATCCGCACCCGACCCAACGATCCTGGAAAATGTTCCAGAGATTACCTGGCGCAACCACCGGCTTTTTTCTCGCTAGAAGCGATGGCATACATCTATGAGTTTGGTGTTACACATCTGCTCACGGATTTACCTTCGGTTGATCGCATGTTTGACGAGGGCCACATGGACAATCACCACATATTCTGGTCAGTCCCAAAAGACACATCCGTAGCCAAAGAAGAGTCCGGGCGGCAACGCACCATCACGGAGATGGTATACGTGCCGGATAAGGTGCAGGATGGACGCTATGTTGTGGAGATTCAGGTAGCTGCGTGGATGAGTGATGCTGCTCCTAGCCGCCCGAGGATCTGGGGCGTGAGGGTGTGATCTGCCAGGAGAGGAATGGATTTGAGCAAATGGAGATATTTGTGTTTGGAGGAAATTGGGGAAATCTCGTTATAAAAG
The DNA here is from genome assembly GCA_964560095.1 of uncultured Bacteroidia bacterium. Classification (GTDB taxonomy): domain Bacteria; phylum Bacteroidota; class Bacteroidia; order J057; family J057; genus JANQTF01. The sequence goes on along the minus strand of CAZLKP010000012.1, from coordinate 17,707 downwards.
ATTTCCTACATCTTTAGTTTTAGGAAATTTGGTCAGATCCTCCCAAATTCCCATTGCCTTTCCACCTCTCAACGCCATCCCACATGCCCCACATTACCTTTACCAAAGCCCTCCATTCGCAGGAACTGTTCGGACAAATCTGGATCCCGGAATCCGAAACGAAAGCGGTTTTGACAGTCGTGCACGGTCACGGGGAGCACAGTGGACGCTACGCAGCCATGGCGGCGGTTCTTAACGAAGCCAGTATCGCTTTGGCTGGAATCGATCTTTTTGGGCATGGGAAAACAACTGGCAAAAAGGGACATATCTCCCCATATGATGCCATGATGGATGCCGCTGACTTGCTCATAACCGAAGTGAAAAACCGTTTGCCTGGCGTGCCTGTGATGCTGTATGGCCACAGTATGGGAGGCAATATCGTGGCTGGATATGTGTTGCGACGGGGAGCACCGGTGCAGGGAGTGATTCTGAGCGCGGCTTTTCTGGTTTTGGAGGTCAAGCCCACAGCCTTTCAGCTTTTTCTGGCTAACTTAGGCAAACATCTTATGCCAGCGCTGGCACAGCCTACCAAGCTTGATCCCAATCATATTTCTCAGATTCCCGAGGAGGTCGAAACATATAAGAATGATCCACTCATCCACGATCTGATGAGTGCGACGCTCTATTGGGGCATTCTCAACCAGGCAGATTACATCCTGGAACATGCCTCCAAATGGAATCTCCCATTGTTAGTTGTTCATGGTACCGGCGACAGGATTATTGCCCACAGGGGGTCCAAACAGCTCACCGACCAGATAAACGGGGATGTGACTTACACGCCCTATGAAGGTGGATATCATGAGCTTCATCACGATGTGCACCGGGAAGCTGTCCTAGAAGAAATCAAGACCTGGATCCTTGAGCACGCAGTTCGTGAATAGCGGTCCAGGCCATCAGGCCGGTTGATAGCTCCAAAGCGGCTTCATCAATGTCAAACAGCGGGGTATGCAACCCGTGAATAATGCCTTTCTCCTTATTTCTGGTTCCCAGCCGATAAAAACAGCCGGGTACCTCATGCGTGTAATAGGCAAAATCCTCAGCTGCCATCCAGAGGTCCAGTTCCACTACATTATCCACCCCGACATACTCTGAGATGGCAGATCTGGTCCGTTCGGTTACCTGCGCATTGTTGTAGAGCACAGGATATCCTTTCTTTAGGTCTAGCTCGGCTACACAGCCAAAGGCTTCGGCAGTATGCCGGATGATGCGGTGGATCCGCTCGTGGGCTTTGTCGCGCCAGGGCTCGTTCATGGTGCGGAATGTCCCCTCCACATAGACTTCGTTGGGGATGATATTGGTAGCCCCTTCGGCGATGATTTTGCCGAATGACAACACAGACGGAATTCTTGGATCGCTGCGACTCACTACCTGCTGTAGGGCAACCAGGATTTGCGCGGTGGCGGTAACGGGATCCACGAAGGTCGCAGGGTGGGCAGCATGTCCACCCTTGCCTCTTACGGTGAGGTAAATTTCATCAGCTGATGCCATATACATACCCGATCGGATACCGATTTTTCCTCGGTCGAGATAGGGCTGTACATGTTGTCCAAGAATGGAAGAAACACTGGGATTTTCCAGCACCCCATCTTTAATCATCAGAGATGCTCCCCCGGGAAATTTTTCTTCTGCGGGCTGAAAGATGAATTTGATGGTGCCGGGGAGCTCCTGCCTGAGTTGGCTGAGTATCCGCGCCGTTCCTAGAAGGGAAGACGTGTGCACGTCATGGCCGCAGGCATGCATGACACCCGGATGGCTGGATTTGTAAGGCACATCATTGGCCTCCTGGATGGGAAGAGCGTCCATATCCGCACGAAGGGCTATCACAGGTTGATCTTCAGCCATGGCATCACCCTTCAGAAGCCCGACTAGGCCATGCCCGGCAACATTCTTTTTGACCTCTATTCCAAAAGATTCCAGCTTTTCCGCAATAAAGGCAGCTGTTTGTTCTTCCTGAAACGATAGCTCAGGATGGGCATGAATGCGCCTTCTCCATACTACGACCTCATTGTGGTCTTCGGAGGCAAGTTTTTGGATGGTTTGTTTCAAATCCATATCGCAAATTACGGATCCTGACGGAGATGCAGAAGTCGGGGGAAACTTATATATTTGGTAAAATTGAACTATTCCGATGAAGTTTCGATCTTCTTACACTTGGGTTTGGACGCTACCGCTGCTAGCATTGTTGGGTTGTACCGGTTATCCTGATGGTCCTGCCATTAGCTTTCGCCATACCGGAGAATTAATCGCCACCACCTGGCAGGTGAAGGATGCCATCCGCGATAACCAGGATATTTCCGCCGGTTACAGGGGCGATTATCAAACCTTTCGCGATAATGGTGATTTCAGATATTTCGACGCTGAACGGCTGATTTCCCTGCCTCCATTTACGCAGGACACCACCATCGCCCTGGTAGGAGTAGGTGAATGGGCATTTGTGAATGGCAATTCCCAGGTGGAATTGTTCTATGCCTTCGAATATGAAGACCCCTACAATCCGGATGTGATCTACCGGGAGGAGGTGAATCAACTCTGGGACATAGCCCGCCTCGCCATCGGCGAACTGTGGCTCCAAGATGACTCCACCCTTCTGAAGTTTGAATACTTCGAGGGAGAATAACGCTTCGACTCCTTCACACGTTAGGAAAGGAATGAAAGCGTGTAGGGAATTTGACCATTTGCGTTTTGATTCCGCCTGCTTTCCTCCCTTTTGTTGAGAATGTTATCCAATGATTTGTATGAATCGCCCGCTTCTGTTTATGGTTGTTTCCCTGGTTGTGACTTTGAGCTGCGAACGAATAGACCCTAAATATCCCGAAGGACCGCTCATTAGTCCCTTCACCTCCACCAACCGCGTCACCAACACCTGGGAATGGTCCTACCACTGGGAAAATGGCGACAATCGTTCCGGAGAATATGCTGATTCTACCCTCATACTCACGGAAGATAACGTCGTGAAAATATGCGGCGAAGGAGATGCCTGCCGCGAAGGAGCCTGGCAGCTGATTTCTAAGCGTACCCGGCTACAATTCATTTTCGGACAGGAGGCGAAGGCCTACGACATTGATATGCTTCGGAAAAATGAGATGTGGCTGTCCTACAAAAATGCCGATTCGGTGAATATCGAGATCTGGCAACTGGTGGGCATTGAGGGAGAATAACCATTACCGTTGATCTTGACACAGCACTACGGAGTTGGGGGACCGGGGCGGTAGTTTTTTATGTACTGCCTGTTTCTTGAACTGGGCTTCCACAACTACAACATCCTTCAGAAGGTGCCTGGCAATCCCGATTCCGCGTGCCTGTGCCGCTTGATACATGACCTGACAAACATCTTCTGCCAGGGAGAAGTGGGACTCGGATGCAACGTGAATTTTGATGTTCATGACATGCGAAAAATCGAAAATGGTGGATGAGAAAAAGAGGATACAGGCCAATATAAGAGAGTCCGGCCTGATGGTTCGGATGAATCGGGGCCGGGCTTCTGATCTTTTGATACGAAAAGACAGAGACGTCTGGAGGACCCTGGGCACTAGGCGTATCAGCCAGCAATATATACCTCTCAAACGCTCGGCTGACTCAAAAATCCGACGTTGACGCGTGAAGGAGGTTTTCCAAACAGTGCCTAACAGACATCCCGCCCAGCATCTAGCAGAATGGTTTTTTCGCGATTTTTTCTCACTTTTTATGGATACATCCCTAACTCCGCTATATGATCCGATTCCCTGCCCTCGCGATGGTGCTGGTTGCTGCTTTCTCTATTTCCTGCAAGGAAACCACAGCAGAGAAAACCCTCCCCGAAAAGCCCAATATCCTCTTCATCATGTCGGACGATCATGCCTACCAGGCCATCAGTGCCTACGACGATCGCCTGCTCCAGACCCCCAATATCGACCGACTGGCCCATGAAGGGATGCTGTTTCAGAATGCATGCGTGACCAATTCCATCTGTGCGCCATCTCGCGCAGTTATTCTCACCGGCAAACACAGTCACCTCAATGGGAAAATCGACAACATTTTTCCCTTCGACACCAGCAATATCACCTTTCCCCAGATCTTTCAGAACCATGGATACCAGACGGCCATGTTTGGGAAGCTGCACTTTGGTAACAACCCCAAAGGCTTCGACCAATTCAAAATTTTGCCAGGCCAGGGGCACTACTACAATCCCGAATTCATTACCAAAAACGAGGGCCGGGTGCAGGTAGAAGGGTATGTGACTGACATCATCACCGAGATGACGCTCGACTGGCTGGACCAGGAGCGGGATACCAGCCAGCCATTTCTGCTGATGTATCTGCACAAAGCGCCCCACCGTGAATGGCTGCCTGCGGAGCGACATTACCGCGAATTCATCGACCGGAAATTCGAAGAGCCCGCGACCCTGTTTGATGATTATGAAGGTCGCGGATCGGCTGCACGGGAAGCAGAAATGAATCTGCTCACCCACATGAACTGGGCCGGTGACTCCAAAATCCAGCCCGACCTGATGGATGAACTGGGGATTCCCCAGACAGCCGGATGGGACAAAAGAGCCTACAACAACAACCTGGGTCGAATGAACGAAGCCCAACGTGCTGCCTGGAATGAGGTGTATGG
>CAZLKP010000012.1:0-13062 GCA_964560095.1 uncultured Bacteroidia bacterium | reverse complement strand
GGAATTCAGAGAAATGTATCCCAACATGACCGAGGAGGACAAAATGAAATGGCGCTACCAACGCTATATGCAGGATTATCTGGGTAGCATTGCCTCGGTGGACGAAGGCGTGGGAGAGGTACTGGATTATCTGGAAGAGAATGACCTGGCAGAGAATACCATTGTGATTTACACCTCCGATCAGGGCTTTTATCTGGGCGAGCACGGATGGTTCGACAAGCGCTTTATTTACAATGAATCCTTCAAAACGCCACTATTGATCCGCTGGCCGGAGGTGATTGATCCCGGAACGGAGAATTCGCAGATGGTGCAAAATCTGGATTTTGCCCAGACCATGCTGGAGGCTGCCGGGCTGAAAACACCTGACGATATGCAAGGAGTGAGTCTGGTTCCGCTGATGCTGGGAGACACTGCCGGGTTCCGGGATGCGGTGTATTATCATTACTATGAGTATCCAGGCGTGCATATGGTCAAGCGGCACTATGGCATCGTCACCGAAGATTTCAAGCTGGTGCATTTTTACTTTGATGTGGATGAATGGGAACTGTATGACCGGAAAAATGATCCTCGTGAGCTTCGAAATGTCTACGACGACCCGGCCTATGCTGATCAGGTGGCCACTCTCACCTCACAACTCAAGGCCCTCCAACAACAATACGGAGATTCTGATTCGCTCAATCAGGTGTATATTGATCTGTATCAAGACGACAACCGTTGGTGGGAATAGACGCACAGAGCATGATTAAAACCATTTTTATTTCATACAGCCACGACTCTGAAGAACATCGCCATGAAGTTCTGCAACTGGCGACGAAGCTCATTGAGATGGGCGGGGTAGATGTGACCTTGGACCTTTGGGCCGGCAGTCCGGCCGAAGGCTGGACCCTTTGGATGGAAAAATCCATTCGGGATGCTAATTTCTGTCTGATTGTGTGTTCCTCCGCTTACTACCAGAAGGTGATGCAAGACCTGGATGCCGGGGTGGGAAAAGGAGTGAAATGGGAAGGGAGAATCATTCGAAACATTCTCTACAACGATGACTGCATGTCAGCCAAGTTTATCCCTGTGCTCCTCAGTAACGGGAAACCCGTTCACATTCTCACAGCACTCAAAGACTCGACGTTTTATCGTCCCAATGATCCGGCAGAACTGGAAAACCTCTACCGGGCGATCACGCATCAGCCGGCCTACGAAAAGCCGCCGGTGAAACCAACGGTCACACCACTGCCTCCCCGAAATTCGGAGACGGAAGATCCTTCTGCAAGGTCTCAGGGCCAGTCCGGCTTCCAGGTTCCAAACTCCATCAAAGCCCACATTGCGAGTGGCAACCTGAGACAGGCCCTGGAAATGATGGCTGCCGATTCTCGTTTTGCCGAAGGCAATGAAGTCATCCTGCTCCAGGCTCAGTATCACCGCCTACAGCGGGATATTCGGATAGGCATCCTCACTCATCAGCAGGCCAGTATTCAACAAAATCGCATCACCCACGCGATGCTGTCCATGCTGGAAGAATAATTACCCAAAAAAATCAAACAGAATCAGGTGATCGGCGTACAAGAACTAAACACTGTTTAAGAAAAATCCTGTCATGCAAACGATCCTTGGTTCTACTGGTGCCATCGGCACTGAGCTCGCCTCCGTCCTGCCCCGCTTCACCGACGACATTCGCCTGGTCAGTCGCAACCCTCAACCCGTATCCGGACATGAGCAATTGGCTTCGGCCAATCTGCTCCAGGCAGAGGATGCCGACCGGGCCATCGCCGGGTCAGACATTGTGTACATGACGGTGGGGTTGCCCTATCGCGTGGAGGTCTGGCAGCGCGACTGGCCTGTTCTGATTGGCAACGTGATTGAGGCCTGTGAAAAACACAGTGCAAAGCTGGTGTTTTTCGACAATGTCTATCCATATGGCATCGTCGATGGCTGGATGACGGAAGAAACGCCCATTCAGCCAGCAAGCGAAAAGGGCGTAGCCCGGGCAAAAGTGGACAGCATGATCCTGGAGGCGGTAGAGCAGGGCCGTATCAAGGCCACCCTGGCCAGAGCTGCCGACTTTTACGGACAAACCCCTCTGGCTTGGTTCCATCTCCTGATTATCGAGCGACTGGTCAATGGCAAGAGGCCTCAGTATATGATAAATCCAAAGTATCGCCATTCTTTTACCCACATCCGTGACGCCGCAGAAGGAACGGCCCTGCTCGGCAACACGCCCGACACGTTCAACCAGACCTGGCATCTCCCGACCGATATGAATGTGCTGACCGGCAAGGAGTGGGTCAGAATCGCCGCCGAAGAAATCGGGGGAAATCCCAATCCGATGTCCATCCCCAAATGGATGATGCAGCTGATGGGACTCTTCTCTCCTGACATGAAAAACATCGCAGAGATGCTGTATCAGAATGAGCGTGATTACCTGTTCGATTGCAGCAAATTCTACGATCGCTTTAACTACCGGGCCATGACACCGCATGAGGGGATTTGCTACACCCTGGATAAGATGAAATCACTACCTCTCCCTAAACAAAGGGCATAGGGGACCTTTACAGTCATCTAGCCCTTCTCTCTATACCGTGTACATTTTCCTATCGCCTTACGCCATTCCCACTGACGCCATTTCCGCTTCGGTCACGTTGGAAATACGCCCACTGCTGTGGTCCCATTCGACACGCTTGCCGAGGCGGTAGGAAAGGGTGGACATATGGGCCGCCATGGCTTCTTCGAAGCCTTCTTTCATCCCACAGCTGGTGAGTTCAGGCTTGTTTTGGCGAATCGCTGCCAGCCATTCCCGCATGTGGAGGTGGGTAGAATCCACACGCTTGCCGTCCCGATAAGTGTAGAGCAGCCCTTTCTTGGCGAAATAAGCCGCCGTGGCTGAGGTAACCCCATCACCGCCCTTGGAAGCCGGGTTGTAGGCATAAATCGGTGTTTCTGGATTAATGAGCCCATCGTCCAACATCTTTTTGTAGCGCGTGGACTGCAGATCCGGATAAATGAAGAGCGTACTGCCCAGCTCCATGGCGCCATCGTGGCCCATCAAGATGGTGCCCCGGTTGTAGTTGGAACCCAGCGTGGCTGAATACATGAACGTCATGCCCTTTTCCTTGCCCGGTTCTTGAGAGGAGCCGGTGGAATAGTTGGGGTACTCCATGATTACCTGTAGGACGTCCGGTACATCGCGGCCATCGCGGTGGGTGTAAATGCCGCCGGAAGTCATCACAGAATCTGGAATACCCATATTCAGGAGGCAGTTGATCCGGTCATAGTCGTGAGTGAGCAGGTCCCCGGTGAGTCCGGTGCCGTATTGCCACCATTTCCGCCAGCGGAAAAAGTGTTCCTCGTTGAAAGGAATTTCCGGTGCATTCCCCAGAAACTGCCGCCAGTCGACCGATTGCGGATTGGCATCGGGGTGAATATAATATTCCCAGGCGCCGTTGTCGTCATTGCGGTTGGTATTGGTCTGGATGAGTGACACGTGACCAAGCACATTTTTCTGAAGTGCATCAACGGCTGTGAGGAAGCTCTGGGTCTGCCGGTGCTGGTGCCCGACCTGAAGGGCAATGCCGGATTCTTCCACAGCCTGCTTCAGCTCATAAGTTTCGCCGACTTTGTGCGTCATGCACTTTTCCACGTAAACGTGCTTTCCTGCGCGGGCTGCAGCAATGGCCATTGGGGCATGCCAGTGGTCGGGGGTGCCAATCACTACCGCATCCACTTCGGGACTGTTGATGAGTTCTTCGTAGGTGCGGTAGCGTTTTGGGGTGTTACGCTCTGTGGTACAGGCTTCGATACACATGTTGGCCCGCAGGTCGAAGACATCACACACGCCGGTGATCCGGATGTTGAGATTGCTGTCATTGACCTGATCGAGGAATGTCTGGAGGCGGTCGTCGTTTTTGTTTTTTTGCGCGGCCTCAGCCATTTCCTCCTTCCACTTCGGCGTAGCGAAGCCCAGCGCCCGCAGGAGTTGCTCTCCTCGGATCCCATATCCGATTACCCCGATGCGCAACGGATCACCTGACATGTCGGGCAGAGGGGGGACCTTTGGCTCAATATTGAGCTCTTTGAGGATCTGTGCTTGCTTTTCGGCATCATAATCCGATTTTTGCCAGGCCCCGTAACCAAAGAGCCCCAGCACAGGAAGGCCTACGAGGCCTTTGAGAAGGTCGCGGCGGGGAAATCCGCCGGAAGAGGGATTATTCTGATCGTTGTTAGCCATGATGTCGGAATGTTTGATGGGTGAATGTCAGGCTGTGGCGAGGGTAGTTTTTCTCCCAAACGGGAGAAAGCGGTCTAGTCCAAAAATGTGGCTAGTCGGAAATACCAGGAGCACAGCAATGGCAGCTGCTTCGATGAGATTTTTGTTGACCCATAGATAACTGCCTTCAGAAGGCAGGGCATACTGTACACCGACGAGGGCTGGGTGGGACAAAAAGTACATCACAAGCAGGGCAATGCCGCCGATGGCGGCAATTCGGGTAAAGATTCCCAGCATCAGGCCCAGCCCCACGAGGATAAGCCCCCAGATGTTGAGAAAATTTACGACATCCATGAGCCCGGCATTGTTCGCCATGGCATCAAACATACCGGCAAACCAGCCGGCAGAGTCTTTGAGGTACCCAACGGCAGACCAGTCGGGATTCCAGAGTTTCACCATTCCCTCATATAGAAGGTGCCACCCAATGAGCAGCCTCAGGGCCACCAGCATGGTCAGCTGGGTGCCTGAGTAAGAGCGGGAGGAAGCGTTCATATGTCGATCAATAGGTAATTGATTTGATAATTTTCGACATAGAACATACGCAGATTTTCCTATGCGACCAACCACCTGGCAGGATGCAACAGGACTTTTTTACTTCAATTCTAGCTTTCGCATCATTCGCCTGTCACCCTGGCGAAGGGCTACCAGGTATAAACCCCGGGCAAAGGTCGCTGGCAAAGTGACAGTCATGGGTTCATAGCTGTTCAGCATCACCTGCTCCGACCATACTTTCTGGCCGTTGATGTGATAGACCTCAAGGGCTCCTCTGCCATTCCATCCTACTGTTGGCTCTATGGTGAAACTGCCAGTGCTGGGATTGGGATACAGGGTAAAGACATTCACCAGATTGTCTGCTAAAGAAGCCGAAATGATATTGACTTCCACCGTGCTGGTGTCGCTGCCGCAAGCATTGTTCACGATCAGTGTGACCACAAACAGTCCATTTTCAGCGTATTGATGAACCGGCTCAGGATCTGTGCTGGTCGTGGAATCCCCAAAATCCCAGAACCAGGTGGCCGCAGCTCTTGAGCTGTCTTTGAAGCCAACCATAGCCCCGGCCATCCCATATCCAAAGTGGGCTTCAGGAACTGAATCGGTGTAGGTGATCACGTATTCAGGCAACTGGAAAAAGCACTGATTGGAATCAAGCACGTAGCCGGAGTATGTTCCGACGCCAAGACTATCCGGATTCCCTACTTCACTGCCATGATCCCAGAAGAAGTCGTACGGACCCATTCCGCCTGAAATCGATATGTGAATCTGTCCGTTCTGCGCGTCGATACAGCTGGCATCCATCACCGCAGAGGAGTCCACAGCGATTGCCTCCGGTTCGGCGACTTCTGCGGTGAGAGAGTCTTCACAGCCTTTACTATCGGCCACCCATACCTGATAGGTTCCGGGAGGAAGCTGATCCAGCGTTGCTCCGGTGTGTCCATCCGACCATTCATAAGTAAACGGACCGACACCGCCTTTGGCCGAAGCTGTCAGCCTCCCGGTGGAGTCGCCATGACATAGGACGTCTAAAACCGATATTTCGGGTGTCAATTTGGGATTCTGGCTCACGGTGATTGGTGGAATCAGGGCTTTACAGCTGTTGATGTCAATGACTTCGCCGTTGTAAATGCCAGCTGACAGGCCGGTCGGATCCTGAACCACTGCACCGTTGTTCCAGGTGTAAGTAAAGGGAGATGCACCACCGACCATGGTGATGTCAATGGTCGCAGTTGAATCGCCGAAACAATCTACTTTGGAAATTGAATTGATCTGGACTGTTGGCGGAAGAGTCATGGACATCACGATGGTGTCTCGCTCTATGAGTCCTTGTGCATCTGTCACCTGCACCCAGATGGTGGAATCAATGATGGGCCCCTGCGTGGGATTGATCAGGGTAAGCTTTGTGGTGGTGGCCCCTGTGGACCAAAGGATGTCATGGGTATAGTTTTCCTGGCCTACATCCAACTGATCTCCCTGGCAGAAGAATCCATCATCACCCAGATCCACTGTGGGCGCACTTCCGATGGTAAAGTTATCGAAGGCAAAACCATCCAGGTTGCTGGATCCATCGGCTGAGAAAGCAACTCGAAACAGAACCTGGGGTTCTGCCAATAAGGCCGGATTCAGCGGAGCTTGCGCCTTTACCCATCCCCCGGAGGATTTTCCCGAACCTGTGTCTCCAGACCAGCCCTGAGGCTGGTTACCAGGCAAGCTGTTGATCGAGTTGTTGTTGTACCAATTGTCGGAATATCCGAAATTTCCTACACGTTCCCAACTTTGGCCGGCATCGATGGAGTACTGGAGCGCAGCGCCATCCCAGGAATATTCGGTTTCCCACCAGAGATCCATAGAAACAGTAGGGCCTGAGCCCAGATTGGTCAGATCAAAGCAGGGACTCATCATCCAGGAAGATTCGTGGCTGTTGTAGGGGCTAGTTCGGCCTGTAATCCAGGTGTTTACACCGGAGGCGGCTCCCTTAATGGTAGGATTGTTGGCATAGCCCATTTCCCAGGAAGGATTGAACCCCCCTATGGTCCAACCGCCGGACCCGTTTTCAAAATTCTCCTGATACGGAAAAGTCGTGATGCTGATCAGATTATTGACGTCGCCCCGGATAGTATCGTTGATGAAATTGTTATCTCCAGGTATGTCAAGCACTACTTCAATACGGTGCGGTCCAATGGAAGATAGATTAGCCGTATTCGAAAATGTATAATTCATGGTATCACCGGGTGAGAGAGTTCCTGGGATACTTTCCGGTGTGGAATAGGGGCCACCATCCACGGAAAATTTGGCCGTCATGCCCGTCGCGTCAAAGAGACCGACATTCGAAAAAGATACTGCTACCTGCTCATTTCCCAGCCCGCAGCCATCCCCCACCGGGTTGTCGATCGAAATCGCATTCATGTCATAGGGCTCAATGAGATATGGGGTGAATGTGTAAAAACTGTTGTCTGTATTGGCCGACCCTGCCGCAGAAAGCGGAATATTATGCGCTGCCTGCACGGCGAAATGATCATTGGCCTGAATACCCACTGTGGATGTAACCAGGTTGGCATTGGTGCTACTGAAAAGATCTACGGCATAAACCTTATTGGTGCTTTCTTCCAGCACCACGGCCACATATGCAAAACTACAGGGGCCCCATTCGAAGGAATGCCAGCGGATCCAGAGTTGTCGGTTGGGGGCTGCACCGAATAATTTGGTTTCCACGCGGTCATTACTCCCGGTGGGAGGGTTTGTGGTGAATGCCTCCCAGAAACATAGGATGGTGCTGTCGGGCACCGCGGCATGGGGCAATGGCACATTGATGCCTGCGGGCACGGTGGAGCTCATGTCGAAGGTGAGCTGCCCGTTGGCAGAGGCTCGGAAAAAGGTCACGGGCTGCCCAAAAAATTGAAAACTGAACGGAATATTTCCTGGGCTGGACCAGACGTTGGAGAGCTGTGAGCCCCCCAGAAGCGTAGTCCAACCGGTCGTATTGAAATCCGTTTCCTGATTGAGGTTTCCGGGATTTCCGGCTCCCGGGTGATAGGAAGCCTGATAAGAAACCTGTCCAAAGGCCTCTACAAGGCCCGAAGCCAGGAAAAGTACCGCAAAGACCAACCGAAGAATCGAGGTATCGTTTTGCATAATATCCGCGTATTTATTGAACAATAAATATTATGGATATTATACTTTATTGAAATACAAGTTTATGGATGGTCTTGCATGGTTCATGACATTTTCCCACGTTCCATCGGAAAGCGGCATGATCTGGCTGCGTCTTTTTCGAAGCGTTTCCATGGCAGAAGATGGAGAGGAACTTCGAGATTGTGGATCATGTATGGATGTAGCCAGGTTCTTTTATGTGGGTCCTAATCCTTCTACCTCCCCTCTCCATTCTTTCAAACTATTCCCGCTCATGCTTTCATTTGATCAGGAACTCTGAATACCTTCACATGGGAATTCACCAAAGAAAAATCATCCCCATGAAATTTTTGGACCAAGCTCAACTCTCCGGTCGCCGCGCCTTGATTCGAGTCGATTTTAACGTTCCTCTGAATGACAAACAGGAGGTCACGGATGATCGAAGAATTCGCGAGGCGGTGCCGACCATTCAGCACATCCTTAATGTGGGTGGCTGCTGCGTGCTCATGTCGCACCTGGGGCGGCCCAAGAATGGCCCGGAAGATGCATTCAGTCTGAAGCACACAATCTCCACGTTAAAAAAATATGTCGATGCTGAGATTCTCTTCGCCGATGACTGTATCAGTGAGGAAGCGATGAGCATGAGTGCTGCTCTCAAGCCCGGGCAGATTCTCCTGCTGGAAAACCTTCGGTTTTACGGCGAAGAAAAGAAAGGCGACGAGGCCTTTGCCCAGAAACTGGCTAAACATGGAGACCTCTGGGTGAATGACGCCTTCGGCACGGCCCACAGGGCCCATGCCTCCACCACAGTTGTGGGTCAGTTTCTCGAGGAAAAATACTGCGGAAAGCTCTTGCAAAAAGAGATAAAGAATGCCAACAAAGTCCTCACCAGTGAGGAGCGCCCTGTTTGTGCCATCATGGGCGGTGCCAAGGTGTCAGATAAAATTGTCATTATCGAAAACCTCCTTGACCGGGTTGATTACATCCTGATCGGAGGGGGAATGGCCTATACCTTCCTGCGGGCCAAAGGCTACAAAATCGGAAAGTCGCTCGTGGAGCTCAATCGCATTGCTACCGCAGCCAACCTCATCAAGACCGCCAACAAAAAGGGCGTCAAAATCCTCACCCCCGTAGACTCAGTTGTGTCCGACAAATTTGGGGAAGATGGCAACATCAAAGTGGTGCGGAACGAGGAAATGCCCGATGACATGATGGGACTTGATATTGGTCCGGAGACCTTCAAATATTACTACGACACCATCATGGATTCCCGAATCATCCTCTGGAATGGTCCGATGGGGGTATTTGAAATGGAAAAATTCTCCAAAGGCACAGAGGCTGTCGCCAAAACGGTGGTTGAAGCCACAAAGAATGGATCTTTCTCCCTCATCGGAGGCGGGGACTCTGCCGCTGCGATTGCGAAGTACGACCTGGAAGACGACGTTTCCTACGTCTCAACTGGTGGAGGGGCACTGCTGGAATTCCTTGAAGGGAAAACCCTGCCGGGCATTGCTGCCCTGGGATGATGATTGAGAATTGATAGACAACCTGCTGCAAGAATCACCCGGTTCATGCAGCAGGTTCACTTTTTCTTTCGTTTCTGAGTAAAGAACCTATTCATGAAAACGATCCTGTATTTTCCGATTCTGGCTCTTGGCTTGATCCTGGTCGCCTGTACCCAAGTAGATCCACCAGTGCAGGGAGACTGTGAAGGTGTTCGCTGGAATGACCCGATCCCTCCGTTTCAACGCCAGGATGAGTTTCACATCGTGGATGCCCGGGTTGACAGCAACGAATTGATGGTGAATGTACAGTATGGGGGTGGTTGCGCAGCCGATGAGGTTGAATTCACTGGCTGGATGACCGAACTCCCAACACAGGGCCCGCGGCCCGTGTATCAGCTTAATCTGACGCTGAAAGACAACGACAACTGCGAAGCCCTGATCACAATTGAAGTCTGTTACGATCTGTCTGCGGCAGGTAAGCCTTCAGCTACCAAAGGCTTTCTCAACGTGATTGGTCCTGAGGACACCTTCACGATTGATTGGGAATAATCTCCCGTTTTGCATTGCAGGCCTCGAGAATCAGATCCATGCCATAGCCTGTGGAGGGCGTTTGGAAGCCTGCTTTCCAGTTGCCTTGGCTCGCCTGATGGGCGATATAGAGGGAGGTTTGTGCAGTCAGGGCGTATGCCTGGGGTCCGGTCACTCTTGCATGTATTTCCTTGCCCTCAGCGTTCCAGGCTCTTCCCCAAACTTCGGCCTGCTTGCTTTGCAGGGTTTTCTCGGTGGGGCCGGTGACAGATTTATCGATTCTGCTGCGGAGGAAATTCAGGACCGGTTTCAATCCAAGCAACCAGGAGAATGCGCTCATTTGCTTCATTCTCTTAATGGTCTTAGGATGCTGCGCAGCATAGACACGGATATTGGGGATGCCGGTAGAATGCCAGGCGGTGACAATGTCGCCCCAGGGAATGGAGGCGGAAGTGCGCTTCCCGACAGAAAAAGGGATGTCTTTGACATGGGCAGCGGCTCCTTCCTTTACCAGCTTGCCGTTGATCCGACTTCTGCCTCCGGCTCGGGCATGGACCAGGCTGGTAACGGCAGTTCCATGAGAAAGGCCGCCGTCGGGTTTGATGGCGAGTTCCAGATGGGTTGCATCCGGCAGCTGATCCTGGAGGAAAGCAGCCAGGCAGTCACTGGGCACGACATCAAAACCAGTTCCTGGCAACAACATAACATTGGCGGCTTTGGCCTCCTTGTCGCGGGCAGCAATTTGCTCAAATACCGGCCACTCTCCGGTGATGTCGAGGTAGTGAACCCCGGCTTTGAGACAGGCATTGACCATGGGTGTTGCCGTTTCCACATAAGGTCCGGCAGCATGAATCACCACATTGATCCCCTCGAAGATAGGGTGGGGGTGGTGGGCGGCCAGGTCAGCCAGATCAAGCACTCGCCAGGCCTGCCCGGTGGTTTCAGCTAGCGCACGCAGAGGTGCTTCCCGGCGCCCGGCGAGGAGAAGCGGGATGTTCTGTTTCTGTGCTTCCCTGGCAATGAGGGTCCCGGTATAGCCGTAGGCACCGTAAAGAAGAATCTTGGGCATAGGTTGATTTTTTTACGATTTACAAATCATAAATCAAAAATTCCGAATTCCTCAATCTATTAGCAGTCAAATGGGTTCTGTTTTCTACCTTTATTTAAAAGCTCACCCTCATGAAGCGTTGGTTCAGATCTCTTGGCAGTCTTGCAGACAGAATTCTCTGTGTGGCTGCCGCCATTGTGTTGTTGCAGGCCCCGATTTATATGAATCAGTACCAGAATGTGCTGGCTGGTGCCCAGCAGGAGGCGGAGCGGTCCTACTTGCGGTTGCAGCAGATTGCTGCTGATTTTGACCAGACGCTTCGCGAGTACATCAACGAACTGCTGACCAACGTCAACCCCAAGGTGGTGGCCAATGCCGAGGAAGATGCCGAAAAGATGGCCCGCTACGAGAAATATACAGCGTCGCTGGCGGCATTTCAGCAAGCCAATGTCTTTTCCAGGCCGTTTGTATTTCTTCAACATTATGATCCAGCGCTGGGAAGCGCCGTTGAGTTTCAGCCAGGCCTGCCCATCACCATGGAAGGTTTTGCCTATGCTTTGGTGGGAATTGTGCTCATGATGATATTGATTGGTTTGGTCAAACGTGTGTTTGGCTCTGAAAAACGCGATAAACAGGCTGCCTGATTTGACCACTGAGCAATTCGCTTTTCCCACCTGGCTCCGAAAACAATGGGCATGGCTCATCGCCTGGATGATCCTGATTTTTGCGCTGTCGCACATGGATGGGAATACTTCCGCCAGCAAAAGTCAGCTCCTCGTAGATCTGCTGCTACGGCTGGGCATCAATCCCGAGGTTCTGCCAGTGGAGGTGTTGAGCCTGATTGTGAGAAAAACGGCGCATTTCTCTGAATATCTGGTTCTGGCGATCATTTCCCTCCCTCTCTTTCGGCATTATCGGAAAGGCAACTCACCGCCATACTGGCTATTGGCCTGGGGTTTCTGTGTGCTGTATGCCGCCTCCGACGAATGGCACCAGACATTTATTCCCGGCCGAGAAGGACGAGCCACGGATGTGATGATTGACGCAGTGGGAGCAGCCCTGGGAGGTTGGCTGGCAAATCGTAGGCTGAGAAAACGCATCTAAGAGCGAAAATTCTCGTACATTAGCCAGCCGAAACGCCAGGTGTGTCAAACACCTTTCTGGTTGGTTTCTTTTTCCTTTACAATCCCTATACAATCTCCGTTCGATATGATCGTCGAAGTCAAAGTCCCGAGTCCGGGCGAGTCCATTACCGAAGTAGAAATTGAAAGCTGGCTGGTTGAATCCGGCGACTATGTTGAGATGGATGCCGAACTGGCTGAAATCAATTCAGATAAAGCGACCCTCACCATCAATGCTGAGCAAGCTGGTGTGGTCGAGGTCATTGCCTCCGAAGGGGATACCGTTGCTGTTGGGGATGTGATTGCGAAAATTGATACCTCAGCAGAAGGTGGTGGCGGGAAAAGCGAAAAGAGTCAAGAGGCACCTGCAAAGAAAGAAGCAGAACCTGCTACGGCTTCAGCTTCTTCCGGCAATAGCGGCCACGCCAGTGGTCATCCATCGCCGTCTGCGGCCAAAGCCATGGCAGACAAAGGCATCGACCCGGCATCAGTGAAAGGGACTGGAAAAGATGGCCGAATCACCAAAACGGATGTGGTCAATCACAAGCCCACAGAACAGGCAGCTCCGGCTCCGGAACCGAAAAAAGAGGAGAGGCCCATTCCTGCTATGCCTACACCGTCTGGCAGTGCGGAGCGAACCAAGACCAGCGAAAAAATGTCGCGCCTCCGCCAGACCATCGCCAAGCGACTGGTTGCTGTCAAAAACGAAACCGCCATGCTCACCACCTTCAATGAGGTGGATCTCACAGAGGTTATGGCCGTCCGAAAGAAATACAAAGAAAAATTTAAAGAGACCCATGGCGTGGGTCTGGGGTATATGTCCTTTTTCACTAAAGCTGTTACCATGGCCTTGCATGAATTCCCTGCTGTGAATGGCCAGATTGACGGCAATGAGATCATTACCCACAACTACACCGATATTTCTATCGCTGTGAGTACCCCCCGCGGGCTGGTGGTGCCGGTGATCCGCGATGCCCACCT
>CAZLKP010000011.1:22831-24789 GCA_964560095.1 uncultured Bacteroidia bacterium | reverse complement strand
TGTTCGCCAAGCCCGATACGGCCATTACCTTGGCGCAAGCCCTGCTGCGCTTTGGAGAAACACAGCCCTACCCTAAAGCCAGCGTACAGGCCTACAACACTATGGGGGCGGTCAACTATTTAAAATCCAACTACCCCCAAGCGCTCGACTATTATCAGCGCGGATTGAAGATTTTTGAAGAAATAGGCGATAAACAGGGCGTGGCAGCCTCTCTAAACAACATCGGGATACTCTACCAAAATCAAGGCGACAACGCCAAGGCCTTAAGCTATTGCAACAAAGGGCTACGTATAAGCCAAGATATTGGTGCGCTCGAACAAGAAAAGATTGCTTGCCAATGCCTGTACGATATCTACAAGGTCATGGGCAAAGGTAATGAAGCTTTGGAGTTTTTGGAGAAAATACAAGTGATAAACGACAGCCTGAATGCCGAAGAAATGCAAAAAAACTCTAGCAAATGGAGGGTATTCGCACCGGACCAGTGGTAGCCGGAATTGTGGGTGTTAAAAAATTCCAGTATGACATCTGGGGCGATACCGTGAATACCGCGAGCCGCATGGAGAGTGCCGGGGAAATAGGGAAAGTAAATATTAGCCAGGCGACTTATGAGTTATTGAAGGATGATACGCAATTTACTTTTGAAAGCCGGGGTAAAATAGAGGCGAAAGGCAAAGGGGAAATGGGAATGTATGTTGTCTCAAAGGCTTAAATTGAAAAAGAAAAACACTATGCAACATTTTGTATAAGTAACGGCAGGCAAAGGGGTAATTATTTAGGATTGTATCCCGCTCAAACTGTGTAGAGGTTCGATAGGAAGGAAGTCCCCAGTCTGCCACTACTCATACAATTTATCGTTGTGCGCAATTCGGCATGACACTCCGGTCTATTGCTAAAATTGTTTGTAACCTGATAATTATGTTTGAATCAAAAAATTGGTATTATGAATAAACAAAAACTCATTAAATGGACAGGCATTTTTGGATTAATTGGTGGATTATTATTGCTACTTGAGATTCCATTATGGATAATACCTGGTGATGCCGGACCAATAAGTAATGCATTATTACACAGTACTTTCCTGAACAAAATAAATACCATTGCTTTTACCCGGATTTTTATGGACATCCTGATGTATATGTGTTGGATGGTGTTGTTTATTGGACTAAGACAATTGATTATTTACAAAAACAAGGAATTTGAATGGATAGGAACATTATCAGTAGCAGCTGGAGTTGTTTGGTGGAGCGTTAGCCTTGTTGCTGATGGATTAGAAGGAGCAGCTATTCTACTATCATTAGAAGAAAATGTAAATGTGGAAAGTGTAAAAACTTTGGTTTATGGAACATTGCTAATCTATAACGGTTCAATTGCGTTTGCTGTAACCGGACTGTATATGGCCTCAGTTGGTTATGCGATTTTAGCGACTAATGTATTACCAAGATGGATTGGCTGGTTTAGTTGGTTTAGCTTTATTACCTGTATTTTAGCGATACCTGCTATGTATGGGGGCGAAGCTGATACTTATGGTTTTTATAATGTAGCTGGCTGGGGACCAACAATTGTAGCAAACATACCACCGTTAATTTGGATTTTTGCAGTAAGCATAACGATGATTCAAAAGAATAAAAATGAATTTGATTAAAACGAACAGCGCACAACAGCAAATTGCGAGGTATACAGATTCAACACTTAGCTAGCAAGATATTCACTTTAAATAAAAGGAAATAATGATGAAAGTATTAATAACAGGTGGCACTAATGGAATGGGGAAAGGAGTCGCTAAAATATTAGCAGACAAAGATAACCAAGCACATGAGATAATAATTCTTTGTAGATCAAAAGAACTAGGCGAGGCAGTATTATCGGAACTATTTAACACAACTTCAAACAAGAAAATTTCAATTATTTTATGCGACCTGCCTAAACTTCTTGATGTTAAACGTGCAATAATTGAGATT
>CAZLKP010000011.1:6783-22821 GCA_964560095.1 uncultured Bacteroidia bacterium | reverse complement strand
GAGTAGGTTATGCTGCAAAACGGATAGAAACCGACGATGGATTTGATTCACATTTCCAAGTGAATTATTTATCACAGTTCATGCTGATCTTAAACTTGTTGGACTTGCTAGAAAAATCCGAAAAAGGTGGAAGAGTCATTTTTAACGTAACGAGAACTGGTGAAATATTCTGGAATGATATGCAAATGATAAAGAAGTGGAGTTACGAAGATGGTATTCATCAGGCTATGGTTGCAAAAAGAATGTTCCTTGCTAAGTTGCATAGAGAAATGAAAGACACAAAATTATCTTTTATCGGGTTTGAGATTTCAAAAACAGTTTGGAGCAATCAGGTAAATATCATTCCGCTTTATATGAAAACAATGGCAACTATAATGAAGTTATTTGGAACATTTATTTCAATAGATAAATGTGGAGAAATAATGGCACCTTTGTTTACCGAAAACAAGGAAGAAAATCAAAAGAAATCAGGCAAGTTTATTACTTGGAAGAAAAACAAATTTATTGACATTAAAGAAGATCCTTCTGTGTTGAATAAGGAAATGCAAGATAGATTATGGAAGATAAGTTATGAATTATGTGCAGATGTAGAAACCAAACAGATTGCAGTGAACCTTCAAAAAACATGAAATGAAAAAGTACGCCACATAACATCGTATATAAAACTTTCGGCAGTCAGTGGGTTATTGAGCGTTTCTGCCTGTATCAAAAGTAGGTGTAACTTGACAAAAAATTGCTTCGAAATGCCAAACGTTTCATATACGTAACCGTTAGGGACTTTATGTCGCCGACATTGGGGTTGGCACTGCCAACGAACTGAGCGGCACCTCATTCGGCTCCCAGGTGATTCACTTCCTCACCCAGCAGTTTGGCGGCCGGCATGGAGCTGGGAAGCGATCCGGGCTATTGGATGCGTGTGGTGATTTGAGGTAAATGGGTGGTGGTGAGTCTGGGTCTGTTCAACTGACGTTTCGGTCGATGAAACCCAGCCTTCGGGTAATGAGCATATCAGGCGATGATGGTGGCGACTACATTTGGGTTATCAGTCAATCCGTCAAGGAGAGCTCCCTGGCTGGGTTGGTATTTGTTTACCCCAAACCTTTCACACGATGTTTATAAATAATTTTTCTTTCCGTGGTTCATTGATGAAAGGCGTTTACAGGGCCATTGTAATCCTGGCAGGCTTGTCTTGTGGTTCTTTCGCACAGGGACAAACCCTGACCTTCCCCCTCAATAATGGCTTTAACGCAACAGTCAACGGTGCTGGCCCGACCATTTGTCAGCCTTCCAGTGCTGCCTCAGCCGGAAATATGGCCTATCGTTTTGCGCCAATAATCCCGGCGACCCTCAACAACTCGAATATTGGGATCAATCTGTATAGCAATGACGAGGCAGGATACCACATTGCCCAAGCCGGGGTGGCTAGGCAAATCATCATTGATATCCCGAATGCCGGAGGCCTGGGACTTAATGGTACGCTGTTTTACAACTACGGTCAGTTCGATGGCGCCGCAACGACCCAATTGACCAGTTCTGGACAGTTTCTCCCACCAGCAGGAGGCAGTCCATTTGGCACCATTCGCCACATCATCGATCTCAATTTCCCATTAGGCATTAGAAAGGGATATCTGGCGTTCAGAGTCGTCGATGGAGATCTTACTTCCCCATGGCCACCACATATGTGTGTGATCCCCTTTGTGGTCGAAGGCCCAACCGTCTCACAGGTTGATTCCCTGGGAATTACGGTTCAGCCCCAAATGCCATATCTGGTCCTCCACGCACCACCAGGTGATGGAAGTAGTAGCGAATTCCAGAAAAGCCAGACGACCTGTCGCGAGCTGGTAGACACCTATACCGAGTCAAGTTCCAACTCAGCGAATCTGGCGGTCAAGTTGGGAACCAAGGGTTCCATTGGCTTCATCGCTACGATTGATTTTGAGTTTTCCGTCACCTTTAGTGGAGGCGTTACAGCCGGAGACATGGTTGTCACCACAAAAAAAAATCAAACCTGTGTCACCGTGAATGAGAAGTTTTCCACTACCGAACTCACGGGGCCGAATGGAGGTGGTGATGTCTTCATCGGATACGGAACAGACTTGGCCTACGGTGTTTATCCCTACATCCTGGCAGACCCGGCGATCTGTGGGAGCAGGCTGGACACAGGGTTGGTTTTCAGACCCGTAGGCGAGCCAAGAAAGTTTGCCTATACCAAAACTGCCATCCTTTCAGATATTGCCCTGTTACAATCTGTGGTGAACGATAGCCTCACTGTGGGGGCCAGAACGGCTAATTATGCCCAAAATCAGATTGATGTGTGGAATCAGGTTCTGATGATGAACGATAGCAATGTCAACAATCCGAATAACGAAGTCCTGGGAACCCTCAATTTTAGCGCTGGGGTCAATAGTAGCCAGGAGTCCAATATCACCGTGACAGAAACCAACTCGATAAATTATGAGCATTATCTCGAAGGAACCTTTGGGGTACAAAGCGTTGTCAACGTTGGTGGCTCTGGTGTATCCGGAGGATACGAATTCAAATCTGCCAGAAAATACGGAGCAACAGAGAATCAAAGCAGCAGCACCTCAAAACTGGTGAAATATACCCTGGCAGATGGGGATCCCGGAGATATCTTTAATCTGGAAGTAGTCAGAGATCCGATGTTTGGCACGCCAGCTTTCCGCATTCTTCCAGGAACCAAGAGCTCCTGCCCTTACCAGGGAGGATATCAGCGTGACCTGCCAAGTATGGTCTTTACCGGGCAGCAGGGGGACAGCATTGATCTCCTGGGTATCCCAGTTGGTACTTCTGCGTCCTTTCAGCTCGAATTGTGCAATGATTCGGATGAAGCCCGGGAATACACCCTCAAGCTCAACCCCCAATCCAACCTCAATGGTGCCGTCGTCACGGCTGCCGGGCTGCCCCTGAACAATGCCTTCGGCCAAAGTTTCACAGTACCTGCCAATAGCTGCCTCCCGAATCCGCTGATCATCGAAGTAAAGCGACAGTCAGATAACAGTCCGCTGGCGTATCCTGATCTGGAGCTGTTTCTAGAGCCCTCCTGTGATGAAACGGCTGGAATCCGCGCCAGTTTGTATGTTTCGGTTCTCTTTAGCAATAACACCTCTCTGAAGGATGCGGACCTTTCTGCTGGAGCCCTGAGGCTGGCTCCGAATCCTGCCACGGATCAGGTTTCCCTGACATTCGACCTTACCACTCACCAATTCGCACGCATCATGGTGTTTGATCTTCAGGGACGCCTGTTACATGTCAGTCAAACGCAGTTGCCCGAAGGTCTCTCTCAGTACGTGCTACAGGTCGCTGATCTTCCCAATGGCATCTACACGGTCAGGGTGGAGGGAGAAGCCCTCATGCTAACCCGGAAAATGGTGGTTCAGGATTAACATAACCTTGACTACTATCACGCATGAATGAAGCCGACGGGAACAGTACATCCTGTCGGCTTCATTCATGAGGCTTCATAGCCGTAGTTCAATGGACCTATTGATCAATCGGGACGCCTCCGTGTGGATCATTTTTGAAGAGTGGGGGAGTGTATAATATTTTGGAATGGATATATGGTTAGGGTTTGACCATCACTTGCTCAAAATTTCGATTGAAACAATGAGAAAATTTGCACTCCTCTTTGGCATACTTTCATTCGGCTGGACCGTAGCTTCGGCCCAACTGGTGACACTGAACCCTTCTGATCTGGGTGCAGCGGGGAGGGGAGCTTGATCAAGCTCATGGTCGCCGGGGAGGGGCTTTCTGTCGGCCAGCCCATGTATAGAGAAGAGGCCAGTCATTCAGCTTGGACTTGGTTAGCTGATCGTTATCATCCCTTTCTACTCAGGAGCTTCTCCAGTTCTTCCTGGAGGTATTGAATGCCGCTCAGATTATTGTCATACACAACCGTGGCAAAATCTGAGAAATCGGCTGGAATGTCCCGATCAAGTTGGCTGATCAGGATGGTTCGGATGCCGAGTGTATGCGCCACCCCGAGATAATAAAACACACTGGGGTGCTTGTAGGTGAGGTCTACAATCACGAGATCTACCTCGTTCAGCTGTGTCCATACGGCTTCACGTGTCTGTTTGCTAAACAGCGCCTCGCCGCGCTGTGCGGAGAATCCGTGTTTGGACAATTCATGCTGCAACAACTCCCAGATCGAATCCGACCAGTAGGCTTCCAGTTGCATCAGGACGAGCGCATTGAGGGGTTCCGGCTGAAAGTCTCGGTTGTAGAAAGCCGGTTTGACACGCATTTCGCGTCTGGAGAGCGGTTCAATACCTGGCTGCATGGGCCTGGGCCGATAGGGCGTGAGTTGTAGTTCCCGCCAGACCAATGCCCGAATAGCCTGATGTGTGCCATGATGCCCCCACATCATGCTGATAGAGCCGTGTGGCTGCTGCCCCATTCCTCCAAACTGAAACATCAGCGAGAATGTCTGGCCGGAATCTGCCTGGTTGACACCAAAGAGCAAGAAGCTCACTTCTCCTTTGTGGAGCTGATAAATTTGCCGGAGTCGCTTCAGACGCAGGCCGGAATAGGTCTCGCCATCGTAGGTGGAGAGAAACGCGGTGACCACTTCCTGCCCCAGGTATTTGGACGTAAGGGCTTTCAACAGTCGGGCTACCTGATCGAGTTCGAAGCTGTTGGGTTCAAACGAAAACATCTCATGGATCATGGATGCCTGTCCCAGGGGGAGGTCCGGATTTTTCTCCAGCGTATCGCGGATGGTAGCCTGAATCTGCTTGTTGCGTCGTGAACTCACTTCCAGCTCGGCCCGGTGCTCCTCGGGCGTATATCCGAAATCCAGCTGGAGGGTCATCCATTCGTGGCGGGAGGTATGAATTTCCACATAGATTCGTTTCAGATCCTCCCGTTGCTGGGTCAGATCTTCTTCCACCCCTTTGATTCCCAGGTCGCCATGAGGTTCGCCCAGCTTATTGACTGTACGGAAATAAAAATCTTCATCCTGAAAAAAATGGAGCCGCAGCTGTTCCATCAGGTGGATAAACACCTCGGGTGCTAGCTGATGGTCAAAAGGGAAAGTATCGTAGAGGAGGGGAAATTTGTCGATGCTAAGATCCCGAATGGGCCGGGCTGGCTCGGTTGCGCGGGGCGGAGGGATTTTGTCGAGCTGGCGCTGAATGCGCTCTTTGGCTTTGAGGTGATGGCGAAGGCTGGCAATGAGCTGTGAGATCCGTCCTCGCTTTTTCTTTTCCTCTTCCGAAAGAGGAATCCATGTGCCCTGAAGTCTCTCGGTGAGCTCTCGCTGCTCGGCCCGTGTACGGGCCAGAGCGATGAATTGCCCTTCCAGTCCGGAAGCCACCTTTTTCAGGGTGATGTTGACACTCTTCCCATTGTTGTCCTGGCAGGTAGCCGTAATCGTGACGAGCCGTCTGGCGGCATGTGTGAGATCCTCCCTCTTCAACCCGTAGTAGGGATTTCGGTTGGCATCGGCTCCATAGATGGAGAAGTCGGCACCCGACTTAAAAAACTGCTCGACCTCAGTGAGGCGTTGTACCAGTTCTTCAAGGCTGGCAACCTGCAGGCGACCGTATTTCGGCGACAGACTCAACGTTTCTTTTCGGGTTATGGAAATGCGAACTTGTGTGAATCCCTTATCTTAATCAATCTAATCAACACCGGGAAGCCGAAAAATGATTTGAGTAGGAAAAATTCTTCGATGTTCTGCATGGCTCTACCATTTAGAATAAATCCTCTTTGTCTGTTTCATCCCGTTGTGGGCCCAGAAACAATTTGTTCTGTGATGTTCCCGTTTCTCTTTTCGACCTCTTGCACCTGATAATTTTTTCCATGAAAAAATTGAAACGAATTGTATTCCGTTCCTTTCTGGTCCTGTTGGGGCTGGCAGCCCTTCTGGCGATTGGCGGGGCTTTGTTTCTTTCGTTTGCCCCACAAATCGGAGGCACACCCGAGGGAGACCGACTTGCCCGGATGAAAGCTTCCGGAAATTATCAGGATGGTGTGTTTGTCAATACCATCGAAACGAAAATGGGCATCAGCGCGGCTGATATTCCCAAAGTGTTATGGGGCTTCCTGGCAGGAGGCGATGGGTTGGAACCCAACCGGCAGATCCTAACCCAAACCTTCTCCCCGGGCCTGTACGCATCTTTGCCCGATACCCAAACAGCTGTCACCTGGTTTGGACATTCGTCGGTATTGTTGCGCACCAATGGGCAGACCTTCCTGATTGATCCGATTTTTAGCAAACGCGCCTCGAGCTTCTCCTTCATGGGCCCCAAGCGCTTTGATTTCGACCATCATATCCGAGTGGAGGAGTTACCGGAGGTGCATGCTGTGCTCATTTCTCATGACCACTACGACCACTTGGACTATGAGACGATGACTCAATTATCGGCCCGGGTCCGGCACTTTTTTGTGCCTCTGGGGGTAGGCGCTCACCTGGAAGCTTGGGGCATTGAGGCTGCTCGCATCACGGAACTGAACTGGTGGGAAGAGAGTAAATTTGAGGGAACAACGCTGGCACTGACACCGGCCCGGCATTTTTCTGGAAGAGCCCTGACCGATCAAAACACGACGCTTTGGGGCTCATGGGCCATTTTGGGCAAGCAGAAGGTGTTCTTCACCGGCGACTCGGGCTATACCCCGGAATTTGCAAATGCTGGGGAACGCTACGGACCTTTTGATCTGGCCTTTGTAGAATGCGGGCAATACAATGAATTGTGGTCAAATATCCACATGATGCCTGAACAAACGGCTCAAGCAGCAGCAGACCTGCAGGCTCGCTGGATGATTCCGATTCATTGGGGAAAATTTCCTCTGGCATTACATCGCTGGGAAGAGCCCGTCGAGCGCATGACAGCTGAGGCCGACCGGCTCGATGTGAATTATGTCCTCCCGGAAATCAACCAGACCTTTGTGCTCGATCTGGAGTCACCGGAGAAGCGATGGTGGGAGGCGTTTTTGTGATCTGGGGCGTTTTGCCCTCCTTGCTTTTGTAGGGGTGTTTTGCCAAGCACCCCTACGAGAGATTTAGGTTTTTCGTTGAACAGCCTTCGCCTCAATAAAAATCCGACTCAGAATGGGCACCTCTGCCCTCAACTTCGTTTCAATCCGGCGAACGGCATCTTCCATATCATCTGCAGTAAGCTCATCGCTGAACTCCACATCCAGGGCCAGCAGCAAATCCTGCGGACCAAAGTGGAGAGTGATCGGCGGATGAACCACCTGGACGCTGGGATCCGCATCAATGATGTCCATGATTTTCTCGCGGTCTTCGGGCACGGCACTTTCCCCAATCAGCAGGGCTTTGGATTCGTAGGCCAGCAGGATCGAAATGACAGTAAGGGTCACGCCGATGATTACGGAAGCAAGGCCGTCGTAAATCGGATCACCGGTGGTAGAGGTTAGATAAACTCCCAGTAAGGCTACCACTAGACCAATCAAAGCAGCGGCATCCTCGAAAATGATGGCAAAGCCCGTGGGATCCTTGGAGGTGCGAATGGCCTCCCAGAAGCCTTTGTTACCACGGGTTTTGTCGAAGCTTTTCCAGGCAAAAATCAGAGCTGCACCTTCAAACACAATAGCTAGCGCCAACACGATATAACTGATGGTCGGATCGCCGATTTCTGAGGGATGCTGCAGGTGGGTGATGCCTTCGTAAAACGAGATGCCGCCTCCAATCGCAAAAATTAAGACAGCTACCACCAGCGACCAAAAGTAGAGTTCTTTGCCATAACCCAGCGGGTGTGCTCCATGTCCGGGGCCTTTTTACTACGATAGATACCGAAGAGAAGCAACAGGCCATTTCCTGAATCAACAAAAGAGTGGATGCCTTCTGACAGCATGGCAGAGCTGCCCGAAATGCCTGTAGCTACAAATTTTGATATTGCGATGGCTAAGTTGGCAGCAACAGCAGCGTAAATGGGGCCTTTGGCAGATCCGGCCATAATGTTGGTTTGGGGAGGTAAATGTCTGAGCAAAAATAGGCGGGATCGGGAAGGGGAACAAGTTCGGTAGCTGGTTGCCTGTCATGGGTCGTGGTGGTGCCGAAATATTGAGGTTGGATAGATAATTGGTGTGAATTTTTGGCTTGCCTCTTCCGCATTCCCTCCCGAACTTCCGCCCATGCTGCGCCTGTATCTTTTGATTGCCCTCATTTCCCTCACAGCTGTGCTGGCCGTGCGCTGTGCCATGGGCCCCTCGCAGTACGTGAGCCTTACGGGGGAGGTTGAATATGTAGGTCGGGAGGCCTGCCAGCCCTGCCACAAAAAGGTCTATGCCAGCTTTGTGGAAACAGGCATGGGAAAATCGCTCTACCCGCCCGCCCGGGACAATGTGATGGAGCGATTCGGGCCGCATGAGGCAGTCTATGATCCCACCGAAAACTTTGCCTATTGGGCCGACTGGCAGGGGGAAGAGATGTTCATTCACGAAGTACGGGTAGAGGATGGTGACACGGTTCACCGTCGCTCGGAAAAGGTAGACTACGTGGTGGGCTCAGGCCACCAGACACGATCCTATCTCATGCTGCGCAATGACTGGCTCTATGAAATGCCCATCACCTGGTATGTGGAAAAGGAAATCTGGGATCTCTCACCAGGCTACGATGTGAACAACAGCCGCTTTGACCGCGAAATCGGCGAGACCTGTCTCAATTGCCACACCGGCTACATCGATTACATCGAACATTCCAAAAACCGCTACCGGGAAATTTCGCATGGCATCGACTGCGAAAGCTGCCACGGGCCAGGGAAAGCCCACATCGATGCCATCAATGGCGGCCAGCTCATCGATGTAGGCCGAGAAATCGACTATACCATCGTCAATCCCGAAAAACTGCCGATCGAAGCGCAGTTTGACGTGTGCCAGCAATGCCACCTCCAGGGCATTAATGTATATCAACCCGGAAAATCGGCCACGAGTTTTCGGCCCGGGCAGCGGCTGGATGAAGCCTGGATTGTGTTTTTGGCAGATTCGGGTAAGGACGAACAATTTGGCATTGCCTCCCACGCTGAGCGACTGCAGCAGTCGCGTTGCTTTATCGCTTCCGACGATCTCACCTGCACGACCTGTCACGACCCGCACAAAGCGGTGGAGCTCGAAGAACCGGACTATTACACGGCAACCTGCGAAGCCTGCCACAGCGGAGACAAAGCCATGCACTGCGGGATCGACCAGGAAGCCCAAACGGGTGATTGCGTGAGCTGCCACATGCCCAGCGGGGGAACCAGCGACATTCCGCATGTGAGTTTCCACGACCACAAAATCCGGGTCGTGAGAGAGGAGCCACAGACCGATGTGGGGGCAGTGGAAGATTACCTTCGACTGCTTCCCGGAAATGGGGACTCTGTTTCTTCGGCGTTCTACGGCAAAGCGTGGCGATATTATTTTGAGCAGCATGAGTCCAATCCGGTCTTTCTCGATAGTGCCAATACCTACCTCCATCCTGATAATTTCATCGAAGTGGCGCGTCTGGCCATGCTTCGTGGCGATTATGATGCGGCAGAGCGAGCGATTGAAGAAGGGCTGAACCGGTCTCCGGGAAACGGGTCGCTGTTTCTGATGCAGGGAGAGTTGCTGGAGGCACGGGGACAGTATGCTGAGGCAGCCATTGTATTTGAGGAAATGGTCCGGCGCTACGATCACATGCTGGAAGCGAAGTTCAAATGGTATGTGAATCTGTTTAAATCTGATCCGGAGAATCCCGGGATCCTGAATCGATGTGCTGAAGGCTTCGAATCCCTCCGGGCAGAGCGGCCTTTTGACAAGCGGATGTACACCAATCTGGCTTACATTCGGCTACTGCAAAACCAGTTTTCACAGGCAGAACGTTTGCTCATCCAGGCGCTCAATCTGGACCCGGATGATGCCAAAGCCCTGGAGAATATGATTCTCCTCCACAGTCTGCGGGGCAACCAGGTCATGATGAAGCGTTATGTCAGTCGGCTGGAAACAGCTCACCCGGATCATCCCGGTCTGGAAATCATTCGGGAGGAGATGGAATAATATTCCTCTGTATTGACATTTTCTTTATCTTATTGGGTGACCACGTACCAAGTACCAAGTACCGAGTTCCGAGTACCAAGTACCGAGTTCCGAGTACCAAGTTCCGAGAAACCATCAACCCCCCAACATATGACTTACAAGAATCTGTCTTTTATTCTCCTTGGCGCTGCCATTTCCTTGAGCGCTGGCCTGTGGTTATCTTCTACTTCTGCCGATGAACCAGCTCCTGCTCCAGAATCTGTCGAAGGCATGATTGGCGAGGTCCGGATGTTTGCCGGAAATTTTGCGCCACGTGGCTGGGCGTTCTGCCAGGGGCAATTGCTGGCTATCTCGTCCAATCAGGCATTGTTTTCCATCCTCGGCACCACATACGGGGGAGATGGCCGCACGACATTTGGATTACCGGATCTGAGGGCAAAAGCACCGGTACATCCCGGTACCAGCAGTGGGCTCCCAAACTTCCGACTTGGCGGTCCAGCGAGCGTGACGGCCAACAGTGCCTTGTCTTCCGGTGAGCGAAGTTACTCCCATGGATTGATGGGTATGAACTACATCATCTGTGTCCAGGGGATTTATCCGAGTCGGAATTGATCGATAGGGTTTTCTCATACAATACGATCTGGAATGAAACCATTCTTGCTATTTGCCGGGATCATCACGTTCACAATTGCTGGCTGTGAGTCGGCAGAAAACACCCAAACCACCCTTTCTGGAGTTTGGTCGGAGGAAGAGCGGCAAGCCTTGCTGGATGGCCTGAATAGGACTCACATAGAGCTTCTTGCTGAGGCAGAGAATCTAAATGAAGTTCAGTGGCTATTCAAGCCTGATACTCAAACGTGGTCTATTGCTGAAGTCGCTGAGCACCTCGAGCTCCAGGATGAGTTGTACTACCGGGAGCTGTTCCTGATTTTGAAACGTCCTGAAACAGATCGCTATCTGGGAGTAACGACTGGTAACGACCAACAGTATCTGGAGTATGCCTCTGACCCGAACCGGGGACAAGCTCCTTGGAATCTGATGCCTACCGGTCGGTTTTGCTCCAGGGAGCAAACCACAGCGGCTTTTTCAACGGTGCGTGGAAAGATCGTTGAACTCATAGAATTAACGGATGCGAACCTAAGAAGGCTTGTTACCTTCAGAACGGATTCGGACGAGATTGACATGGAGAACCCCTCCATTTGGGACATACGCGACCTGCATCAGTTGATGTTAACCACGATTGCACACACAGACAGGCATATCAATCAAATCAGAAGAATCAAAGAAATGGAGGATTTTCCTGAATAATCGTTTCTCTTTTAACAGGGCTTCAGGTGTGGAAATCTTGGACTTGTTCCGCATTTTTGTGGGTTCACTGCCCTATTTCCTCCACGAGTGCAACAAATCCTGTTGTTGGTGATCGCTTAAGGCGTAATCATTAACCAACAACAGACATGTTTCGAGTCCTACTGATCTGCGGACTGCTGCTGAGCTGTCTCAGCGGCTTTTCGCAGACTTCCTCCCTCACCATTCAGCTCTTCAACGAGCAGATTTCTCTCCCATTTACCAGTTTCCAGCCGCTTCATCCTGGTCTGGAAATCGGCTACCGCCTGTCGGTGAATGAGCGCCGCGAATGGCAGGCTCACGCAGGCGGATTTTACCACCGCGGCCTGTATGCCGGCTTCTATCTTCGCGCCGCCCATGCCTGGACCTGGCAACCAGCCAACTTTGTTCAACTCCAGGTGGCTCCTGGCATCGGATACCTCCATACGATCATGGAAAATCCCCTCTGGTCGGTCAATGAGCAGGGCGAATACGAGAAGTCCGGTCGGTTTGGCCAGCCGCATCTGCTGGCTGAAGTAGGCCTGAATGCCATCTTCCTGCCAGGTGAACGCGTGTCACCGATGATTTCCTATCGCATGGCCCTGGAAGCCCCTTTCGCGACTGTCTTCCCGGTCATGTTTCACAATTTCGCACAGGTCGGTGTTTCTGTCTCTCTTCCTTCCAACGAATAATCCCACAATCATGAAAAAGCGTTCCATCTTTCCCTATTCCCCGTATAGCCCTATTTCCTTCTACCTTTTTTCCATTCTTTTCCTCTTCTCCTGCCAGCCGACAGAAGAACTCATGGTGACCATGTTCGAATGCCAGTCTTCCGTGCCGGATCTCAGCAACCACCCAAAAGCGAACCGCTACCAGGAGATCCTTGATCGGTTGACTGCCACTGGGCTTCCGGGAGCCGCGATGCTGGTCAAAGATGAGGATGGCGTTTGGCAGGGTGCGGCCGGGAAAGCCAGCCTTGAGCTGGACATCGATTTACAACCCTGCCATCGAATGATGGTGGCGAGTATCTCCAAGGTATTCACTGCCACCGTGATTCATAAACTTGTGGACGAAGGGAAGCTTACCCTCGACGATCAGATCTCCGAATGGATCGATGCTGACGTGGTCAATCGGCTGGACAATGCCGATCAGGTGGATATCCGCATGCTCCTGAGCCATACCTCTGGTTTGGCCGACTACTATCAAGTCGGGTATGAACTGGACCGGTTGAACCAATACGATAATGAATGGCGTCAGGAAGATGTGCTTCGGTATGTCTACGGAAAAAAGGCCAGCCACGCGCCTGGAGAAACCTATGCCTACTCCAATACCAATTTCCTCCTGCTGGGCATGATCGCAGAAGCGGCTTCCGGGGAGAAACTGGAAACATTATATGACCGGATCATTTTCACGCCGCTGGATCTGCAGAGCGCCTATTATTCCGGTTTTGAGAATCCCGTTCCGGATGGAACTGCGCAGGGATACGGGGAAATTTACCGGGACAAGCTGGTGAATTCGAAGATGCTGTATCAGGATGAAATGAAGACTGGTGATGGAGGAATCGCCATCAATGCCTGGGATCTCAGCCGTTTCATCGAGGCGATCTGGAAAGGAGACATACTAAGCCAGGAGAGTCGCGCTGCGATGATGGATTTCTTCGAATTGCCCGAAGACTGGAAGGGAGATTTGCTTGGAGAAGACCAGAACGGCCTGGGGATCGAGGTGTTTCAGACTGAGTACGGGCTCGCGATCGGCCACACCGGCGCGGTAGATGGCTTCGTGTCGATTCTCCAGTATTTCCCGGATACAGACCGCACCTTCATTTCCCTGATCAATGCAGCCTCGTTCAACTTCGACGCCCGGATTGAGATGTACGAGGCAGCGCTGGGGTTGATGTTTGAGTAGAGAAGGGAGAAGTCTCAACTTGCAGGTAGGATTAGCTGATTTTGATCCCTATCTGCTGCAAAAGCCAGACAGGCAAGGAGGTCTTCACGAGTCAGATACGGAAAGTCCTCAAGAATTTCCTGATGTGACATACCCGAAGCCATGTACCCCAATACATCATAGACCGTGATTCTCATACCACGAATACACGGTTTGCCACCTCTTTTTCCCGGTTCGATCGTTATAATTTTTTTGTAATCTATGGCCTGCTCCATAATAGAAGATACGATTTTTTTTTCGAGTTGTTAATCGCCACCTATCCTCATACATGGTTGCATCCACCAGGTTTTGGAACTATTTTTCCATCTCCTTTCTTCGCTTAGGTCTCCTTACCCTTCCTTCTCCTGCCGCTTGGTCCAGTAGCGGA
This sequence comes from uncultured Bacteroidia bacterium, assembly GCA_964560095.1. Classification (GTDB taxonomy): domain Bacteria; phylum Bacteroidota; class Bacteroidia; order J057; family J057; genus JANQTF01. The sequence goes on along the minus strand of CAZLKP010000011.1, from coordinate 9,209 downwards.
ACAATCCGGCTACGCTCATCCATGCCGGATTGGCGGCCTCGTAGCGGGCGATGGCCGCTTTGTCCAGACCAGCCTCCTGAAGCTGTTCGGCGGCGTAGGCCTGAAATTCGGGTGTCACCTCCTGAATATCACGCTGTTGCTCCCAGTGAGGTTTGATCCACATGGCCCAGTCGTTGAGCATCTGGCGCAAATTTGCTAAGTGCGGCCTGACATCATGAACAGCTCCAAAATGTGTCAGGTGAAGGGTTTGGGGCTTCAGGCTCAAAAGCAGGTCAATGGATTGATTCCAGGCTTCCAGGTCAATATCTGGCGGGGGACAGGGTGGGGCAACAGGTCCGCCTTCGATCTTGACGCCGGCAACATCGCCGGTGAAGATCTGATCGCCCCATTGCCAGGCGATATGGTGGGAAGCGTGGCCGGGCGTATGCCAGGCCTTGAAGGATTGCCCGCCCAGTGTGTATTCCGCCTCATGTTCCACAGCTACGAGATTGTCTTCCGGAATCCCATGCATCTGTCCCCAGAGTTGCTCCATCATGTCGCCGTAGATCCGCTTGGCTGATCCATACAGCCGATCCGGATCCAATAGATGCTTGTAGCCTCTCGGATGCACATAGACCGTGGCCCCCTGTTCTGCCAGTGCCCATGCTGCGCCGGCATGATCAAAGTGAATGTGTGTCAGCAAAAGATGCTTCACATCAGATACGGAATACCCCAGGTTTTTCAGCCCTTTTTCCAATTGGGGGAAGGTCGAATGTGGACCAGACTCTATGACAATGAGTCCATCTTCAGATTCGATGACAAAAGAAGCGATGGCATGATCGGTGAGAAAGTGGAGATCAAGGGTATGCATCATAGAGAGGAGAATAAGGGAATATGGGTAAAAGCTTTGGGGAGTCGGTAATGAATGGAATTCCTGATTCGAAAGGTAAATTATTAATAATCGCGAGGTGAACCTGAGGAATTGGCAAGAGGTTCAACCATCTGCCTTATGACAGCCACCCGAATGCCTGGGGGCATGAGCTGTATGCGGAGGGGCTGACAGAAAATTTGTATAGTCTGTGATTCTTTTTTCCGCATTCTGCTCATCTGTTGAACACAACGACATGCAAGTGGCTAGTGGCCGCGAGCTTCTTTGACCAATACTTCTTTGGCATTATCGGTGTGAAAATGAGAGTAGCGCCCCTCTCCCAGTTCTGCCAGTTGAGACAGCCGGTCTTCGACAATCGGGGCCACCCGGTTACCCAGGTAAATCACACTGAGCTGGATACCGATATCGGCATGCCTTGTGATGAGATTTTGTACTCCCCGATCTGCCTCAAACACCCCATCGGTGATGAGAATAACCTTATTGGTCCCATTCACCAGAAACTCACTTTCCGCAATATTGTATGCCTCTCGGAATCCTTTCCGAATTTTCGTCTCTCCACCTGTGCGGATGCTTCGTATGGCCGTTCGGATTTCGGAGGGGAAGATGCCCTGGGTGGTATTCAGCACCACGGTGGCATCGCCTGAAAAAGTAATAATGGCGATTTGATCTTCCGCTCTGAAAAGGGATACCAGAAATTCCAGGTTTTCTTTGAACAGCGGCAATTTTTCAGGCCGGTTCATGGATGCGGATGCATCGATCAGAAACACCAGGTTGTTTACCGGTGCGGCACTGAGCGACAGTTCGTCTTCTTCTGGCTCCGGGGAGTCCATACTCACCACCGGGATAGGCTCCTGATCGGGTTCGGGTTCCTGGGGATGGATAACCATAAACCAGGGCGCTACATCCAATGGATGAACAAACACCCTGTCGGTATGATCCAGCAAATTTCGATAGTAGGAGGTCAGGCCATACTTGTGATGATTGTAGAGATCCAGAATGCGCTCATTGAAATGATGATACTGGGTAGGATAGCGGCTCCATTTGCCCCTGGGAGGATTGCTGATCCAATCGGGCTGACTTCGTTGCAGGAGCAATTCTCCGTATTCTACAGCGTGGTCATAGGCATTTTCCTCTTCTTCGTCGTCAAATCGCAGGCCCAGCTGGTAGAGCTCACGACCAAATCGGTTGCGGGATTGTCGACTAAGCTCCACCGATTGCATCAGTGATTGCCGGGCGGCAAAAATTCCGGGTTCATGGTTGGTTTTGATGGCATGGAGTAGGGCCTCTCCATCGTCGATCATGGATTGGAAAGGTTGCAGAGCCGGGGGAAGCGGCTGTGTCATGGTATTCAGATAACGGCGCAAGCGCTCTGTGACTGTGGCGATGTCTTGATAGATGATTTCTATATATGCCAGCGCACGAAGCAAGTCTTCCGATTGATTTTGGGTAGAGGTGCTTTGCTTCGCCAGTTCCATCAAGGCATAGCTCTGGTCCACAAAATCCAGCATCAGCTGCCACGTTTGGTTTCTCAAGGAATTGAGCTGGAATGTTTGGCTAC
>CAZLKP010000011.1:0-6773 GCA_964560095.1 uncultured Bacteroidia bacterium | reverse complement strand
TGAGTGCCTGATTCCGGTTGGTTGACTCATACAGTACTTGGAGATCGAGCCCCTGGTCCACCTGATTGTTGGTTCGGGCACAGGTACCCTGCAGAAAGGTGTACATACGGCCGTTGCGGTAGAGACGCTGGAAAGGGAACGACAGATCAACCTCTCGGTCTTCTTCTATTGCGACGACAACCGATTCATTGAGTTCTTCGAGGTAGGATCGGGTTTCATACAACAAATGCAGGCATTCGTTGTGAAAGGCGATATAGCGATTGATGGATTGTTCTCTGGCATAGGGATTTTCGATCCGTTGGGCCTGGACGGAAAATATACCACCCAACATCCAAATGGGCATGAGCCACAATATCTTGGATCGAATATGCATAAGTCGGGGCACGCTGTCGTTGGTCAGAAATATGGAGCGGACCAACACAGGGTCACGAATCACATGACTGATATTGAACATAACCAGATCAAATGCTCTGCACGGATACAGGCATTTCTTACAGGGTTTTTCTTACCTGATTTGTGTTGTCAGACATGATCGTAACACCGTAAGGTGAATAAGCTCAAAAGAACGGACTCTTTCAACTACCTGAGCTTCAATTGGGACCAGGCTGGTCTGACTATGGAAAATTAATGTATCAGTGGATATTTTCCGGAGAAAAGATGTGTACCCTGGCTGGAGCATTTACGCCTTCGTGTGAGATGAATAAGGTTCCATCCGGCCCAAAGCACATGCCCTCCGGTTGGGGAAACAGATCTTCCGGCAGAGGTTGCACGTGCAGCAGCAGCCCTTCCCGATCACACACCAGCAAGAGTTTCCCGACGGATGCAAGGATATAGAGATGCCCGGATTGCGGATGAATAGCCATTGCGGAAGGCTTAAATGACTTCTTTTTTTTCGCCTGGAATGATTCTTTGAGGTTTTCCAGGTGTTCCGTTGTTGTATGAGCATCGAGGTAGGTTTCCACTTGCCTCAGGTCCAGGACATGATAGACAGACCAGGATTCAGGCTCTTGAGGAGGAATCAAGAAGATGGCCCGCTCATGGTCCCTGTTATTTCCATTTACCGTCACCGGTTCTTTGGCTGCCATCAGCAGACCCTGCTCAGGCAGAAAAGCCATGGCTTCATAGTCGCCATTGCTCGGGATCGAAGGATACCACTTGTCATCATCGGCATTGTCGCCTGCTTCGGTAGAAAACTGGTACAGCTTGGCATCACTTCTCAGCACCCAGACCTCGTCTTGCGCGACAACGATTTCCTCAAAATCGCCATTACCAGCAAATCGAATGTGTTGCTTGACAGTTCCAGTCACGGGATTAAGCCGGAATACATAGCCGATTTCATCCTGAATCATCAGCAGGGCTGTATCTGACAGCCATGCCATACCTGAAACCTCTATCAGGGTTGCTGGCAGTTCGATACTTCTGTCGGGGTTTGTGAGCCTGTAGGGAAATGTGCCTCTCACCGAATCGGGAGCCAGCATGGGTTGAAATGGTCGCTCTGGAGAATCAGGCGTGGACTCTTGACAGGAGGCTCCCATCAGGCAGCAACAGAGGAGCGATACAGTAGCGAAAAATCTGACCATAGATTTCGGGAATACTACCAGAAACCACAAAGTGTGGCTCTTTATGCTCCCGAAAAGTACAAAATGCCTGCCCCAATGTCACGTCCGGGCTACTTGTAGGGCCGTAAGCTCCGCCTGAATCAAATCTAGGAGCTGGTCACACACGTTGTTCATTTGGTCCAGGAGTTCTACCAGCCGTTCGGTTGTATGACCAGTGGCCGCCAAATATTCGATTTCCTGGGCCATGTTTGTCAAATCCGAATTCCCCAGGATCTGGAGGCTGGATTTGTATTTATGAGCCGTTCGGCTCATCTCATAAAATGATTCATTCGAATACTCCTCATTGATTTTTTCTACCAGCTGGGGCGACTGAAGGGAAATCATCTCCAGAATTTCCCGTATAAATTCTGGATCATTTCCAGACAATGTTTTCAGGGGGGCAAGATCGATCACTAATGATGATTGAAGCATAGTCAGGCTCTTAATGAATTGGGAATTGATTGGCATCGAACCATGCACAAATCATCCAAATAATGCCCAGTAAAAAAAATTATTTATAGTGTTTATTTTACATATAAGAATATGCAAAGCATCGTATATGACTACTACCAGGAGGCCATCATGTCCGGTTATTGAGAAATTTTAATACGTGTAATAAGTGACTCTGATATGAGTTGGCCTTTCTCTGACTTTCTCGCTCTTTGCATCAGTATTATCGGTTTCCCCCATGAAGAAAATTGATTATGAACAGAGCGTTTCTCACCAGAGTTTTCATCATAGAAGATGACCCTGTATTCGCAAAGCTGATCGCCCACAGTCTTGGAAAAGACGACACCTATGATGTCCAGATTTTCGACAACGGCGGCTCATTTATGCAGGCACTGCACCAGAATCCCGATATCGTGAGCATCGACTACAGCCTGCCGGATATGAACGGGCTGGATATCCTCCAAAAGGTCAAATCATTTAATGAGGATATTTCCACGGTGATTGTCTCAGGCCAAGACAAGGTAGATGTGGTGGTGGATGCCTATAATCAGGGCGCATCTCATTATATTATCAAGAATGCCAATGCTCCGGTGGAATTTGCCCAGGTTGTGAGAAACCTCAGCAAGTCTGTGGGGCTGCGAAAAGAGGTCGAAACCCTCAAGGATCAAATCATCGATAGAAACCGGTATAGTAATGTTATTGGGGAATCAGCCGAAATACTGAAAGTTCTGAGGCTCATTCAGAAGGTAGAAAAGAGCAATATTCAGGTTCTAATTACAGGGGAAAGCGGTACCGGAAAGGAAGTAGTAGCCAACACCATTCACTACAATTCACCACGACGGAGGAAGCCCTTTGTGGCCGTGAATGTCGCAGCCATTCCGGCAGACCTCATCGAGAGTGAGCTGTTTGGCCATGAAAAGGGCGCCTTCACGGGCGCCATTGGGCGCCGGGTCGGGAAGTTTGAAGAGGCCAACGGGGGTACCATCTTCCTCGATGAAATCGGTGAAATGCAGATGGACCTTCAGACCAAGCTCCTCCGCGTGCTCCAGGAAAGCAACGTCACCCGAATTGGCTCCAACAAAGAAATTGACCTGAATGTGCGGGTGCTTGCAGCCACCAACAAAAACCTCAGCCAGCGGGTCAAAGAAGGAAAATTCAGAGAAGACCTTTATTATCGCCTCCAGGGATTCCTCATCGCCTTACCCGCACTCAATGAACGGGGCAATGATGTCCTCATTCTTGCCAGACATTTTCTGCAACTGTTCGTTAGGCAAAACAAATTGCCCGCGATGACCATATCCCCGCAGGCATCCAAAATGTTGCTGGAACACGAATGGCCAGGCAATGTGCGTGAACTGAAAGCCACCATTGAACGGGCCGCATTGATCTCAGATAACTCTGCTATCGAAGAGGAAGACCTTATTTTCTCCGATGCGATCTGATTCCCTCAACTTCTCGCATACGCAGGCCGCCGATTTTTCCATTCTGGTAGTCCAGAATCGACTCGTGAATGGATTTGACGGACTTTTGCACAGGGTCATTGTTTGATACTGACTTACCCAATATCCTCCGCAAAATGCTCGGATGGGCTGACATCAGGAAGCCGGTCCAGGCTTTCCCAGCCTCACCTGAAGTTTGACCGGGTTGTGATCGGAATAAGCAAATTCCGCATCGATGGCACCCACACTGACGAGTTCGACATTGGGAGACAGGAGAAAATAGTCGATGACCACGCGGGGCGTTGATTCGGGTAGGTAGCTGGTGGCCAGATTACGGTTGGTAGGCGTGGCAGGGTCCCAAGCCCAGGTCCAGTCGGAAGCAGGATAATCTTCTGCTACGAAGAAACGGGCATTCGCTTCGTTTTTTTCCAGCTCAAAGCCAGGATGACCCCTGTAATTACTGGGATACTGATTCCAGTCTCCCCCAACGATCACATAGTTGCCTTTGGCATATTCCTTCAGCAACACGGATTTCATCTGCTCCATCTGGCGCTGCTTGAGGCTGCCGTCGTCATAGGCAGAATTATGCGTATTGACTAGCACCAGTTCTTTGCCATCTGGTGTGGATACTCTTTCCATCAGGAAGCAACGATCCAGGAAAAACAGGTAGGTGGGCCAGTCATAATTGCCTTCAAAAGAATGGCGGATAGCCTCCCTGGGCTGAAACCGGGTGAACGAAGCCAGTCCTCCGTGCACCCTACCCATAGGTTCGCCAAAAGGAATCGGAATAAATTTGACCTGGTAGTTGGTGGAAAATGTGGAGGCGTAGCCATTGAGCACCTCTTGCAGAGTCAAAAACTGATCGGCGTTCCAGCTGCGCTTGGATGCACGATCCACTTCCTGAAGCAAAAAAGCGTCTGTGCTGTCGCGCAGGTCTTCGATGGTCTTTCGGATGCCTTCAAAATTCTTCTCTACAATGGCTTGTGGCATCCGCACAGTTTTCCCACCGTCGTAGAAAAAGTCGGATTCGGCTCCCAGCCCGCCATAGCCTATGTTCCAGCTCACAATGGTGAGGCTGTCTGCTACCAGAGTTTGGGAGGTATCTGTGTCCAGCGTCAGTGTCTCGGTAGGCTCCGGCCGGTAATCGGTGATCATTGCATAACCGATGATCCCTCCGAAGTAGAGGAGAATCATCAGAACCGGAAGGACAAGCAGGTAAATGATGGCCCTGTATTTTTTCATGAGCAAAAGGTATCAGGATTTTTTGGTGCGCTCGCGCACTGTTCGATCCACTTTGAGCCTGCGGGTAGCTTTGGCGCGCTTCTCTTCTTCTTTTTGCGTGAATTTACGCACCTTAATGGTTTTTCCTTTGATTTTGAGCTGGTTTTGCTCTTTAAGTTGGGTGTAGGCCCGGTTGGGCAGATTCACGATCGCATAGGTGTCATAAATGGTGATGGTGCCAATTTCTCCGGCCGGAATATTCATTTCCCCTGTGAGAAAGCCCACGATATCTCCCTTGCGGATTTTGTCCTTTTTCCCCCTGGACAAATGGTATTTGGTCCACCGATCGGCTTCACTGGCCAGGACTTCGTCTTTAGCTACCGGGGCTACCTTCATCTGCTTCAGCTTCATGTCCAGCATGCGATGGTGATTTCTGAGCCGCACCTTTTCCATTTCCGACGCCAGGATGTTGTACACGGTGCCTTTGTTGCCGGCTCTGCCTGTGCGCCCAACCCGGTGGAGGTAAAAGTCATACTCCTCGGGCATCGACAGGTTGATGACCACCGGTAATTCTGGAATATCAATCCCGCGAGCGGCCAGATCTGAGCCTATGAGATAGTCAATGTGGCCTTCTTTAAATCTTTTCAGGATCTGATCCCGCTCCTGTTGTTCCTGATTGCCATAAAACGCCTCTGCCCGATAACCGCAATTGCGCAAAAATCCAGTCAGAGTCATCACAGCCTCTCGCCTGCCTGCAAAAATGAGCGCGGTATCAACCTTTTTTTGCTCAATCAATCCCATGAGATGGGCTTCCCGCTGGCCTTTTTCTGCTTCAATCAGAAAAAATGAATGGCCCTTGAGGAGTTCCTTCGGTTTCATCCGAATGATCTTGACATGACGATACCGTTCCCTGATCATGGATTCGGCGTCCTTCGAGATGGTCGCTGAGAAAAACCCAACCTGGGCTGTACTCCGCACATGCTGCCGGATCTCGTCAAAATCTCGCTGAAAGCCCTGTTCCAGCAATTTATCTCCTTCGTCCACAATCAGATAGCGGATGTCGCGCCACAAATAATCCCACTGGGTCTGTGACATAAGGTCTCTGAGTCGCCCCGGCACTACCACCAATATATGCGCACCACTTTTGAGGGCATTCATGCTCGCTTCGAAAGGCACCCCCCCATAGACAGCTTCCACCTTCAACTGGCTGCCAGCAAAAAAACTCAGAAGCATCAATTGAATCTGAATCGCCAGTTCTCGTGATGGCACCAATACCAGAGCCTGGGTACTGTTTTTGAGCAAATCCAGCTTAGAAATCAGCGGTAATCCGTAGGCACCGGTCTTTCCCGTGCCCGTTGGTGCTTCTACTACCAGGTTTAAATGTTGGAGAAACTGCGGTATGACCTTCTCCTGTACTTCTGTCGGGTGATCAAATCCCAGCACATCCAGGGCTTCCAGCACCCGGTCGTGAAGATCATACGTTGAAAATTGTACTCCTGTAAACATACCATAAAGCTACGGAGGTTCAGGGGATTGGGAAAATTGCGTAACCTTTTTGTTTAGATGAGTTAAGGAAGGAAATGGGGGAAGTCCAGACTGGAGTTGCAACCCTGAATCTAAGAGCTTCTCACTGAATTCAATCACCCTATTTCCTTAATTCCATATACCTTTACCTCTCACACCGCCCGCAGATAACATGCCATCAACCACCCTCACATCGGAGCAGATCTGGGAAGAACAACAGCTCGTGGAAGCTGCTCAGCGGAATCCGCGTCGCTTCGGGGTGCTGTATGAACGCTACTATCAGACGATGTTTCTCTTTGTCTTCAAGCGGGTGAGAGATGAAGAGGTGACAGCAGATATCGTGTCTCAGTTGTTTTTGAAAGCGATGACCAGCCTTTCCTCCTATCAGTTCCGGGGATTGCCATTTTCGGCATGGCTGTATCGCATGGCTGCCAATGAAGTCAACCAGCATTTCAGGGATGGGAAAAAACACCGACATGTCAGCATCGAAAGCTATGACCTGGCCGGGCTGATGGAGGAAGCAGAGGAAGCCCCCACCGAA
>CAZLKP010000010.1:17876-25159 GCA_964560095.1 uncultured Bacteroidia bacterium | reverse complement strand
CAGGATGACGGAAGAAAACTCCTTTGGGCAGCATTCAATCACTTCCAGATTGATGGTGAACGTATCCGCACATCCTGCGGCATTGGTCAGGATTGCCTGATAAAATGGTGAGGAGGGAGCAGATCCGGAAACCAGAACTGAAGGATTCGGACAGGTGGTACAACTAAGACCTGAGACATTGGTCCAGGTATAATTCTGGTATCCGGCAGGGGCCGGCAGGAAGATAGTTTCTCCGACACAAACGGTATCGTAGGCGGTCATAGGAGAGACTTCTGCAAGTTGTTCGATCTCTGGCTGGGTGAGCGCCCGGCTGTAGAGCCTTACTTCATCTATTGAGCCCCGGAAGTGTGTTAACAGTCCTGGTTGTGCAAAAGGATCTACAACCCCCATTCTGCCATCGGCGTTACTAAAGGCTAGCGATCCTCCTGATCCGTTGTAATTGGCGCATTCTTTCCGACCATTAATGAACAGATCCATGTCCATCGGGCCCCTGATCACCGCTGCCACATGGTGCCAGGTATTCAGAGAAAGGCTGGAAGTCCCTTGCAGAGATCGCCTTGAGAAGGGGCCTATCGGGCCTCCATCGCCATACCCTGTCGTCAATTTTCCACTAGGCACGTTCAGCCAAACACCATGGTTCACATTATTCTGAAAATCGTTGGTGAAAATCAGGTTGCCAGAAGCCTTTTCCAAAGATATCCAGGCTGCCAGGGTAACCGGCAACGGTGGTTTGAGATTCTGATTATCAGATATGCCCACGTAATCATTGACCCCGTCGAAATAATAGGCCTCATTCGGACTCCCGAACCGGTCAGAGGTCAGAATAGCTCCGACAGCTGTTCCGTGATTGGCATTTCCGCTGGCATCCAGGACATTTCCACTAAAAGGATAATAGGCCACCAGACTGTCCTGAAGAGAAAACTGAGCCTGAAGAGAAATCACGGCACACGGAAATACCAAGAAAAGATAGATCCCCCGTTTCATAGCTGAGACATTGGCAGTGGTTGGAGAAAGCAAATGTATTTTCCGAATCGAAAATATTCGTCCCTCACCGAAATCTACGCAATATTCTCATCTCGACAACCGCACTGAATGAAACGCTGGGTGACCGCCTCAAAAAAAAATGAAAAAACGTTGGCTGCATGCAACGCTTTCCCGCAGGTCTTCATCTACATTATGAAGATTGTAACCATAACCTGAATGCTGGCAGTTTCTACCTATTCTGAAGCGGAACTGGTCGATGGGTGCAAAAAAGGAAAACCCACCTATCAGCGAGCGCTATATCAGCGCTACTACAAGCTGATGTATGGTGTTTGCCTGCGCTACACCGACAACCGTGATGATGCGGAAGACATTCTGCAGGATGGCTTTGTGAAGGTTTTCAAACACCTGAAATCATTTCGGGGAAAAGGTTCTTTTGAAGGCTGGATTCGCCGAATCATGGTTCACACCTCTATCGAGCACTATCGCAAAGCTTCGCGCTATTTTATGGTCGATGTGGATGATGCTTATGATCTCGAAACCGACAGCGATGTGGTAGGCAGCCTGTCCAGAGACGAAATCCTCGCTCTGATCAGAAGCCTGCCTGTGGGATACAGGACCGTTTTTAACCTGTATGCCGTTGAAGGATATGCCCACCAGGAAATTGCCGAGATGCTCGGTATTTCTGAGGGCACTTCCAAATCGCAACTGTCCCGGGCCAAAAAGATTTTGCAGGAGAAAATTCTGCAGATGAACAGCCGGGCGCAAGGGGGATAATTGTTGAACAGAAATCGCACGTGATGGACAAGCGAGACGACATTTGGAGATCAACGCTCAAAGAGCAGTTTGATCACTTTGAGGCAGAAACAGAGCGTGATCTATGGCCTGCGATCAAAGAACAGCTCGAAACCAAACGGGTGCCTTTTTACTTGTGGAAATCGACCTGGCTCGTAGCTGCCTCCGTGGCTATGCTCCTCGGTCTGGTTTGGATGCTCAACCAGGCCACTCCCCCCGAGCAAACTCCCCTGGTTCAGAATTCGGACGTCAACGCGCCATCTGAGTCGGTCTCGCCTTCTCCTCAGACCTTCCCAGCAGATACAGACATGGCTGGAGCAGACCTAATGCCGACCTTACCCGACCCCAAATTGATTCAACAAATGGAACGGGAGCGTCACGAAAAACTATACGGTGAGCCGGACCAGAAAGGAGAAATGGCTGTGGAATCTTCCCTTCCACCCAATCGCATCATCCGTCAGGTTGGTCCTATGCAACCGCTCACCCCCCAGAGCATTCAACATCAGATGGAACGCCCCGAACCAACCAAAAATCTGGCTGTTGCCCAGCCTGCAGCGCAGCCGATTACAGCTGAAACTCCCACCACGGTCGTCGCGGAGCAGGCACCTACACCTGCCCCAGCCAGACCTACCCCGACACCCACAGCCAGAGGAGAAAAACAAACTCTTAACCTGAATGACCTCACCCTCGGAGATGCTCTTTCATTCGCCTCTCATGAACTCGGAAAATTGGTCAAATCGCCGGTTGAGGTCAAAACGGAAGAAACAGAAGAAAAAGAGGTGCGCACCTACAATTTCAATCTGTTGAACCTTCGGATTACCCGCAAAATTCGCAAGTGAACAAACAAACAATATTATCATGAACTGGAAGCAACAAATACTCAGAACCCTGGGCCTCATGGCCATCATGTTCGCTCCTGCCGCCCTGGTCTATGCTCAGCCCGGAGGAGACCCTGACTCCACCAAGAACGACGTGGAAGAGATCGTCGAAGAAGCTGAAGAAGAAATGGACTCAGCCAGTGAAGAAGTTGTCGTCAAGATGGACACCACCGAAATCGCCTGGCGAGACAAGAAATTTGTGATCATCTCTGAAGATGGTGTCAAGCGTGTCGAAATCATAGATATCCCCAAAGATGAGCAGAAAAATAATGACGACGACGACAATGATTGGAACTGGGATGACGAGGGTTTCGACCCGGAATACGAAACCAAAACCCGTACCAGCAACAATAGTGGATATTCCAATGTAGGCCTTGTTGCCCTCGACCTCGGATTCATCAATTTTTACAGTCCGGAAGGCATTGGCGCCGATGCCATCACCGCTTCGCCCGATCTGGAAGTAAGAGACTTTCGCTTTGGCTCTCATGTTGCTCTGCATCTCTTCCCAACAACTGTGAGCCTCATTGGCCGTGGTGCCGTCAACCTGCAATCCGCCATCACCATCGACTGGAGTAACTATTATTTCAAAGGCAACAACGTCATGGTAGAGACCGAAAGTGGATTCGAATGGCAGGACACCGGTCGTGAATACGACAAAAACAAGCTCACCGTCCGCTATGCCCAAATTCCCCTGATGCTGAATATCAACTCAGACCCCCGTGGTGACGACGGCGTCAGTATCTCAGCCGGTGGCTACATCGGTCTGCTTTGGAATACCCACACCAAGCAGGTAACCGGTGGGGGAGAAAAATTCAAAACAAATGGCGACTTCGGTCTCACTCGCTTCCGCTACGGACTCATGGGCCGCATTGATTTCAAGTGGTTTGACTTCTATGTGATGTACAACCTTACCCCCATGTTCAAAGATGAGAACCCTACCAATGCCCAAACCGTAGTAGCAGGAGTGAATATTATCAACTTTTAATTCTATGGTCTTTGTCCAGGCAGGAGAGTGAGAAAGCACCTGTCGGTACACCCAAAAGATCATATCTGCACAGCAAGGAGCATTCTGCATCAGGCAGGATGTTCCTTGTTTTTTTAGGAGGCAGGAAGTTCACAAAAAGCATATTTCGGTAAGCAATTCACACGAAGGATCACCCGAAGGTCACAAAAGTGCCGCTGCGCTTAGTTCTCAGTGGAGAAAAAAATCATACCTTCTGTTCTTCATCTCCGTCCAATCTCCCGATTATGATATCACAGACACTAAGCGCCTTCGGCCAACAACATCCCAGGGCCACCCAGTGGCTCATTGCCCTGCTGATAACCACCATCGGGCTGGCAACGTTTCTATTGGGATTGTTCGTGGTTGGCAGGGGCTGGTACGAGGCGCAATGGCCCCTCTGGCTCTCGATCGGCGGCCTGACTGCACTAATGGGCGTCCGGTTGTACTGGAAAGAACACGCACCGTCGAGACAAGCCTGGTTTGCCTTTCACCTGGCAGCCATGTTGTTGTTTGGCAGTCTGAATGTGCACCTCGGAAGCCGTTTCCCGGTCAAATACGGCGGCGAATTTCTTCCGCACAGCGGCCAGGTATTTGGGACTGCGAATGAACCCGTCTCCTCCACATCCGAGCTGATTCCCTCGTCATCCAGCCGGGGGTGGCTAAAAAACTTCATTCGAAAAGCCCGCAGGTCGGTGCAGGCAATGCCTGTGTGGGCCAAGATCCTCCTGACGGTTGTCACCGTTGCGCTCGTCCTTGTCCTCGGCTACGGAATCGGGGCCCTGGCATGTGCCCTGGCCTGCAGTGAAATGGGCATAGCAGCTGCCCTTGTTCTCATTGCCGGATGGGGAGGCCTTCTGGTAGGTGGATTTTTTGTAATTCGCAGAATTTGGCGAGGGAAAAGACAGGCTCAGGCTACACCATAATGCTTCTTCTTCACAAACGCCACCACAGGTGCCGGCAACAACCCACTGATCTCTCCTTTGTATTTGATCACCTCCCTGACGATCGTTGAGGAAATCGCTGCCGTTTCCGGTTTGCTGATCAGATGCACGGTCTCGATATCAGGAGCCATGTGCTTGTTGATCAACTCAATAGGCTGCTCGTAGGTCAGGTCCTGCGGCCCGCGTAATCCCCGAAGCAAAAATCTGGCCCCCTGCTGCCGGGCATAGTTCACCGTCAGGTCCTGGTAACTGTCGATCCGGATGGAAGACTCATCTTCGAAGGTTATCCGCAACATCTCCAGCCTCTCTTCCAGGGAAAATAGATACTTTTTCGCACTGTTGATCCCGATGGCCACAATGATTTCGTCAAACAGGTGAATCCCTCTTCGCACAATTTCTTCGTGACCTGAGGTAATGGGGTCAAAGGAACCAGGGAATACAGCGATTTTTTTCGTCATCGGGAGGAGAATCTCAGAATGAAAGTCCTGCTGGCATGAACTTACTCATTCACCCGCGGGATTACATACTTTTTCCCAATTCACCCCCATTCGTGTGTCGAAAGAATGAAAAGCTGCTGTCTCCATAGGCTCTGGTTTCCTGCCAGCCTATCACCTCCTTCATTGATTTGCTGGTCATATGCTCGGCAACCAGCAGGCCTCCTGGGGTGAGCCACTGTTCTACCAATAGTCTTTCCACCAAATTTCCAACTCCACCCCACTGATAGGGGGGATCCAGAAATATGAATCCGAATGGCGGCTCCAACCGCCCAAACACGGATTTCACATCCATCCTCTGCACCTTCAATCCGTTGATTTCCCACTGCCGGATGATGTTTTTCACCGCAGCTACACTCCTTCCATCTTTCTCGATCGCTGTCACCGAGCGCGCGCCCCGGCTGATGCATTCCAGCGAAATATTTCCCGTACCACTAAACAGATCCAATACATCGGTTTCTTCCCACCCGATCTGCTGATTCAGAATATTGAAGAGTGCTTCTTTGGCCCGATCCGTAGTAGGCCGGGCTGGAAGCCCCCGGGGAATTTTCAGGGTGCGGCCGCCATAGATTCCGCTGATGATGCGCATGTGGGTTGGAAGTTAGGAGTTGAGCATTAAGAGGGTGCCCAAAAAACAGGGGAAATTGAGCCTTCAAATCAAACATACTTTTCATCCAACCTTCGACCAAAGACCCTCGGGTTTCTATTTCCCATTGGTCAACAAACACACAAAGCGCCACCAGGGGGTGTGGGCGAGGGAATTGGGCCAGGGGCGAAGAAGGGAGCGAGGAGCTGCCGGGCGAATATCGTCCCATTGCAGCCAGCCGGGCGGTGGTGCCTGGCTGAGTTCGCCGGCGCAGATCGCCAGGATTTCTTCGTCCTGCCAGCCAAGTACCTCCCTGACAGCCTGCAAATAATAAGGTCGGTCGGCTTCGTCGCGGCAGTGATAGGCGTTGAGCAACCGAAGCTGCTCGCCTTCTTTGGCGGCGATCAGCAGCGTCCGCTCCTCAAGCATGTGCACCCAAAGGGCTTTTTCCTGTTGAGCTACAATCTCACTCATGGATTCCCAGACCAGACCGGCGGCATGACGGATGGTGAAATCGGGCCAATAGGAATTGAGCACCTCTATCCAGTTGCGGGTCTGCATGATGAGGGCCCCCCAATCTGTGTGGGGCTCAGGGAAGAACATCACATTGCCTGCTGTGGCTGAAGGGGAAATGACCAATCTGGCCGCTTTAGAGGGCGTTAGCTCCATGACCCATTCTTCCGGCAGGATGGCCAGCGGCGTTTCGGTGAGGATGAGTTCACGGCGTTTGGCCGGGCGGCTCATTTCTGGGCTGGCTTCCAGCACTTCATGGATGAAGGCCGAGGGATTCCAGGCTGCCTCATTCCGGAATTCGGTGAGCTGGATCAATTTGCCTGACCCTGCCACTCTGGCCAGGTACATTTTGACCGGAGATACCCACAACCGCATGAGCGCCAGAGGATCTCTCGACGATTCATTCACCTGATAATAGTGGCGAATGCCCAGTTGCTCATGCACTTGTTCACTCACTTTTTCCCGGAAATAACACGGTTGCTCATTTATACTGGATCTTCCTTTCGTCTTCTGAACCTGTATAGATGGAAAATACGTACTTTTAGTACATGCAGACAACTCTGTTTGGGTTGGATTGCCAGTACTTGCCCCCGAATTGACAAAAATTTATGAAAAAAATACCTATGCAGGCTTCAATTGGAGCAATTATCCTGACAGCGATTCTGATGATTCCCAGCAAAAGCCAGGCCCAAATCATCGACAAGCTGGTGCCTCACACGGGTTTCTTGTATGAGATCGTTCAGTTAGAGGACCCCACAAATCCCGCAGCGACCTTCGGACTGGCCTACTACACCTTCAATGTGGGCACCTACTACACGCTGGCTCACAAAAACGATGTCGTCAGCATTGGCTTGGATGGCAGCCTGAACTTCGGGATCAATTTTCCATTCACTGGACAGGGAGTACGAACCACAATCGTCACCCAGGTACCCATCTTCGCTATGGGCCGCGTTGGCGCCCTTTCCACCATTTACAATCAGCAAAAACTGGGGCTAGGTGTCGGCATCGGCGGTGTTTATACCTACTTCAATGACGTGATCAATTTCAATACCGGGGAAAAAGTAAACGGGAACTTCCTGGTTCCGGCCGCGG
>CAZLKP010000010.1:15350-17866 GCA_964560095.1 uncultured Bacteroidia bacterium | reverse complement strand
AGCCACGCTCCGCTCCCGTGGAAATACGATTACCCTCAGAGCTCATGCCAGCCTCAGCCCTGCCTCAGCCCTCCTGAAAGGCGAAAACCGGCAGGAGCGGGAGTTCAACATGGGCAACTGGGGAATTGGGCTGATCTACAGCCTCTGATTTCGGCAACTTCAATTCCAATTCGTCCAGGGAACCTTGGGGATTGTGATGGGGAATACTATCTTGCCAGCGAATTTTCACCACATCCGCTGAATTGAATTAATCACGCTTCATGAGCATTCTCGTAAATAAAGATAGCAAAATCATTGTCCAGGGTTTTACCGGCAAAGAGGGCTCTTTTCATGCCTCTCAGATGATCGAATACGGCACCAATGTCGTTGCTGGGGTGACGCCCAATAAAGGTGGCTCCACTCACCTTGATCGCCCGGTGTTCAACACCGTTTCTGATGCTGTGAAGGAAACTGGAGCCGATGTTTCCATCATCTTTGTGCCACCGGCATTCGCCGCTGACGCCATCATGGAAGCCGCCGATGCAGGTGTGGATCTCATCGTGACCATCACAGAAGGAATTCCGGTGAAGGATATGATTTACACCAAGAAATATATCGACGATAGAGGCGTGAGAATGATCGGACCCAACTGCCCCGGTGTGATTACCCCCGGAGAATGCAAACTCGGCATCATGCCGGGCTTCATCCATAACCCCGGAACCGTCGGTGTTATCAGCCGCTCCGGCACCCTCACCTATGAGGCCGTCGATCAGGTCACCAAGCAGGGTCTCGGCCAATCCACCTGTGTCGGTATCGGCGGCGATCCTATCATCGGTTCTACTCACCTGGATATTGTAAAACTGTTCAACGACGATCCCAAAACCGAAGGCATCATCCTGATCGGTGAAATCGGTGGCTCTAACGAAGAAATCGCAGCAGAGTGGGTGAAAGGTAATGTCACCAAGCCAGTGGTTGGTTTCATCGCTGGCCAGACAGCCCCTCCCGGACGTCGGATGGGCCATGCCGGTGCAATCATTTCCGGTGGAAAAGGAACTGCCCGCGCCAAGATGGATGTGATGGAATCCTGTGGTATCCATGTTGTGGAAACCCCCGCCGAGATCGGCATAACCATGGCTAAAGCCCTCGGGCAGCTCGCTTGACACAAAAGGGCATCCATACAAAACGCAACCCAAAAATAAGCTGCTCATACGGAAGAGAGCTTATTTTTTTGTTCCCCTCTTCACCACTGAAATCCCAACCCAAACAGAGGCCAGAACTGGCCGATATCGAAATCCGGACCAAATAATGCGGAGAAGGAACTGCTTCCATCCGGAAACCTCTCGGTGCGCACATTGGCCCAGGTATAGGGGAGCTCCAATTGAAAAAATAATCCCTCCACAGGAAATAAGCGAATCCCCGCCAGAGCCTGCACCTCCACATTGGCTCCCTGAAACACATCACCGGGCAGGTTGATAAACGACACACCGCCAGCCAGCCCCAGGCCAAAGTAGGGATCAATGAAATACTCCGCTCCCAATGGTGCCAATCGATAGCCGGCCCGTACCTGCGGGGTGATTGAATTAACCGCATCGATAAACATACCCGCCGTATCGGTGATGATCACTCCAAACTGACGCATGCCACCTGCTTCGATAGAGATCTGGTGACGATCGTTGAGGGTCCGGGTATATCCCAGCACCACCGGCAGCACCTCAGGGTCAAGATTCACTCCGGTTTGTGGATCCCTGAATTCCCGGGGCTGCGGTCGATAACTCAAGTGAATACTATGACCTTCATAACCATAAGAAGAGCCTTTCCATAATCCCCAACCCGTCTGGGCATGTGAAGTCTGAGTTCCAGCCAGCAACAGGCAGCCGATCAGCATGGCAAAATACTTGTTCATGGGGTATAATTTATGTTTTTGAATAAGGAAAAACCATGCCCACAGGCCATGGAAGGAACGAAGCCAAACTGCTTTTCGCAAATGACTATCTGACATCACTGACCATTCATGCCGGGCTCCTGATCCAGATAGGCCTGAACTCTCACCTGTGCGTTCTTTCTTACATCCAGCCAGAACAAATTGAAATCACCGATGTGATAATTATTCATCCGGATGAATGGAACCGGATTCGATATCCATAAAATCCCTTCATGACGACTTGTCCGAACAGATTGCTTCAGAATCGTTTGGTAATTCGCCATCAAAAATCCCTGATGCATCTCTTTCTCGGTGGGTGTCCCATCACTGCGCCAATTGACCGGGTTGGTTACAATGGCATGGGCATAAAAATCGTCGATGGATGCCGGCACATATCCCTCCCGATAGGTGCACCAACTAGCTACACAACCTGTTTCTTTGGGACTGTTACACACTGGAATTGAGGAATAAAACCCTTCTGGAATCGGCCAACCAGGCAGGTAAGCAGCCACGAGCTGGTTTTCCAGTGGTTTTCCATCAAAAAACTCCTTCAGCAGATGGCGCCCATGAAAGGCCCCCTGGCTGTGGCCGGCGATGATGATGGGTCTGTCTGCAT